>JBAVMB010000289.1:0-2028 GCA_049689615.1 Allostellaceae bacterium | reverse complement strand
CCAATTCCGGATTTCTGTGGCACCGGCGAAAGCTGGTTCGCCGGGCGGGCTTATTCCAATCGGGTCGGCATCGCGCTGCGGCCGGGCTCGCTGGTCTACATCAACACCAAACGGATGCCAACGGTCGGCGACCTGGTGCTGTTCGTGCGCGCCAAGGGCAAACGCGCCGACTGCGCCGTGGTTGTTGGCGATGGATTCAAGGACACGCGCCTGCGCATGTACAATCCCGATGAAGAGATTGCCATCGACGATCCCGAGGTCGTGGAAGTCTTCCGCATCGCGGCCGCGGTATATCCCTGAGGCCGGGGAAGCCCGTCAGTGCGCTAGACCGTCAAAGATCTTCGTACCGCGCGATCTCGCGTACCACCCATTGCCGGATCGTGGCGAGGCGGCGCTCGGCGAGAACGAGGTCGGAGAAATATCCGATATCGAGCGCGAGGTCGGCGATCGCCTCGAGGCACTGATCGACGTCGACGATCGGCAACGCCGGTTTAGGCTCGACATCGCCCTCGGGTTCATTTGGATAGCAGGTCTCAGATAGATCGCGAGCGGCGCAAGCCGCAACGTGCTCAACCATTAGCTCTCCCCCGGTTAAGCTTTTTTCACACCGTAGTCGACGCGTTCTGCACCACTCCCGAGCCGGTTCCAGTCGGGCCCCTTAGAACGTGCGACATCGTGCGTTTGGCTTTCGCACCGCGCCGCGCGGCGAATTCGAACTCTACATCGGTTGGCTCATCGAACGTCGGTTCCGTTGTCTGTTCGCCGGTGGGTCCAGTGAAAGACCCGAAACGTCGGCGGTTTATCGTCCGATCACGTTCGAAAACTATCACCGAATTCTTGTCAAACCGTCAAGCCGATAGGCCGACAATTTGGCGTGGATTCAATGGGATAGAGATATAAATGACACGAGTTCGTTAGGGCTTTGTAATGCGGATGCGGGCCGCGCGCCGTGGTTAACTTTTGATCCGCGGAATCCGTCAAATGCGGCCGCGGGATTAATCAAACCCGCCGGCGCCGGGGGCGCGCAGCAACCGTTGCCGTTCGACCACACCCGAATAGGAATGTGCGTAATCGAAATTGCCGCTGTTACCGAACCATGTGCCGCGCCACTCGACCGCGTCGCCCGGGAATTCGAAGCGCATCGCAGTCAGGAATTGCCGGACAGTCGCGCCGTCTTCGGCGAGCGGCATGACCAGACGGTGACATACCAATGAAACCGACCGGCGTGAATGATAGCGATTGACGACCAGGACCGGACTCCGGCTTTCGCAGACAGCGCGGTAATTCGCTTCGACATAACGCAAGCGCGGGCCCTTATAGATTTCGTCCATGTATTTCCCGGTCAGGTCGGCGCCGTAAGCTTCGACGATGCCGGTGCCGACCAGGCGATAGCGCATCCGTTCGCTGCCTTCGATGCGCTCGGTGATCTGCAGGTAGGGCAGGAGCGACGCGGGTAGCTCGGTGGCGTCGATATCGCGGCGGGCCGGCATGAGGCGCGCGCCGCACTTGCGCTCCCAATAGGCCAAAACTGGGCCCAGGACTGGGTCGCCGCAAACGTTGCCATGCAGTGGAGAACCCAATGGATATCCCCGCGTTCGTCGAACCCACCTCGAAATGGGGCGGGTTGACAGGTCAGGTAATATCCTCCGGTGGTTGCAGCCTGGGTCCAATTCCTTAATTTCGCGTAAAGGCGCTCGCACGCGTGGCCATATGGTGGGCGCCGTCCCGTCAATCGGATCCTCGCGCCAGGCGTTTACGGATTACCAGTAGCTCTCGCCGGCGCACAGGCGTCGTCTCTGGATAGGCGAGACGCAGGCCTTCCAGCGTGTCGAGTAGGATCTGCGATACGATCAGGCGCGCATTCGACTTGTCGTCAGCCGGCACCACGTACCACGGCGCGTGGTGGGTGCTGGTCGCAGCGAGGCACTTCTCGTACGCCTTCATGTATTGCTTCCAATAGCGGCGTTCCTCGACATCGGCGAGGCTGAACTTCCAGTTCTTTTCGGGTTCGTCGATGCGCGCCAGGAA
>JBAVMB010000288.1:0-2414 GCA_049689615.1 Allostellaceae bacterium | reverse complement strand
CGCCGTTCCGCCAGCGCGGCGATGACGACGTTCTCGCGCACCGTCAGCCGGTTGAAGAGCTGATTTACCTGATAGCTCTTGGTCAGGCCGAGCTGGCAGACCGAGGCGACGTCCATGCCGGTGATGTCGCGGCCGTGAAAGATAATGTGTCCGGACGTTGGCGGCAGTTCGCAGGTGAGCATCTTGAAGAACGTGCTTTTGCCTGCGCCGTTTGGCCCGATCACGCCGCGCAGCTCGCCCTGATTGACCGAAAATTGGATGTCGCGGTTGGCGATCAGGCCGCCGAAGGATTTGGTGATGCCGCGGGCCTCGAGCACCGGCCCGGAAAACGGCGTCTCGTCGCGGCGGCGGGACGGACCGACGGTAGCCATAACCGGCGCTGTCACCGGCGCTGGAGATGCCGCTTCGGCTTCCCGCGCCCGCCGGCGTGCAATCAAAAATCCAATCGCATCCTGCAAGCCGCCGATCAGGCCTCGCCGCAGGAAACACACCAGCAGGACGAAAACGAGACCGAGCACCAGCTTCCAGGCCGCACCGAGATTGAGCGATTGCTGGAGGAAATCGCGCAGCGAGAGCCACACGGCAGCGCCAACGAGCGGGCCGAACAACGTGCCAGTGCCGCCGATCACCGTCTGCATGATGAGCTGGCCCGACGTGTCGAAGGTGAAGGCCTCGGGCGGCATGAAGGCCTGCAACACACCCAGCAGGCCGCCGGCAAAGCCGGCATAGGCGGCCGCGATCACGAAGGCGGTGAGCTTATAGCCGTGCACGTTGTGGCCGACGGCAGCGGCCCGCAGCGGATTCTCGCGAATGGCCCTCAGGATCGCCCCAACCGGCGAACGCACGATGCGCAGCGCGATGACGATGCCGACGAAATAAAAAACCGCCAGAAAGGCGTACATCGACCAATCGGTCCCGACCCGGTAGTGGAAACCGAACAGCGCGAAGCTCGGCGTCGGTACGCCGGGAATCCCGTTCTCGCCGCCGGTCCAGGCCGACAGCGGCGAATTCTCGAGAAAGAAAAATGTCTCGGCGATGGCCACCGTAATCATGGCGAAATAGATTCCGGTACGCCGCAGCGCGATCAGCCCGACTAGGTAGCCGGCAGCGGCAGCCGCGATCATGCCGATCACCAACCCGAGAATCACATTCGACAAGCCCAGCCGGACGAGAAGATAGGCGGCGACGAAGCCGCCGGTGCCATAGAACGCCGACTGGCCGAACGACAGCAGGCCGGTATAGCCGAACAGCAGATCGAAGCCGATGCCGAACAAGCCCCAGACCAGAATCTGATTGGCCGTACCCGGCGCGAACCCGAGTGGCGACAGCACGAATGGCGCGGCGATCAGACCGAGCGCGGTCAAAGCCTCGACCAGCAGGGCGTGACGACCGAGGATCAATTGGCGCTCCTCATGTCCGGCTCCTGGCGCCGAGCAGACCCTGCGGCCTGAGCATCAGCACGAGCGTCATCACCGCGAACAGCATCACGCCCGAATAGCTGGGATCCACCATCGAGGTCAGGCTAAGGATCTCGCCGGAAATCAATCCGCCGAGGATCGCACCGGTAAACGAGCCGACGCCGCCGATAACGACGACGACGAAGGTTTCGACCAGGATCGCGTCGCCCATGTCGGGCGTCAGCGAAACCACCGGCGCATTGACGATCCCGGCGAACCCGGCAGCCATCGCGCCGATGCCGAACACGATCATGAAAACGCGGTCGACGTCGATGCCGAGCGCATCGACCATCGCCGAATCCTCGATGCCAGCGCGCACGATCATGCCAATCCGCGTGCGGAACAACACTAGAAACAGCGCCACCAGCGCCACGGCGATAATGCCGACGACCACCAGCCGGTAGGTCGGATAGAACATGAATCCGAGCGAGGTGATACCGGCGGCCCAGTCGGGCGGCGGCACGGTCTTGGATAGACTGCCGAAGAACAGCCGGATGACCTCGACCAGGCAAATGCCGATGCCGAAGGTGACGAGGATCTGGTCTTCCGCCGGCCGGCTGTAGAAATAGCGGATGATCACCCGCTCCATCAGCACGCCGACGACGACGAGGAACAGCGATCCGGCGACGACGGCGATGGTGAACGATCCGGTCGCTTCATAGGCGACGTAACCGGCATAGCCGCCAAGCATGAACATAGCGCCGTGCGCCAGATTCAAGACGCCGAGCGTGCCGTAGATGATGGTGAGGCCGGAACTGATCAGCGCCAACAGCGCGCCAAGCGCCAAGCCATTGAACAGCTGCGAGACGAAATTAGACCAGGTGACCATAGGCGCCGATAGTATGAACCCGCGGGCTCACGCGAACGCGACCGCGACCGCGAGCGGCCGCGCGTCCGGCGCCGCGGGCGGCATGCACCGCCCGCGAAGCCAAACGCCCAACCGGCTCAGGTGTAGCT
>JBAVMB010000287.1:0-2252 GCA_049689615.1 Allostellaceae bacterium | reverse complement strand
TGACAGCACCGTGGCCATTGCTCGGTAATGCGTGCCTGCCGTCAGGACATCGTCGATTATTCCAATGCGCTGCGGCGCCGGGGCCGTCAACGCCTCGTCGATGGTGTAGACGCCGACCAACTCCTCGACGGTTGGCCGTGGGCTCAATGAAACGTGTGCAGCCTCCATCGATTCGCCTTGGACGACGAGCTCGCGAACGTCTACCGGAAACGGCACCGGGATCGTGCGGCAGATTTGCGTCATCCGATCATCGTATTCGAGGTGATCTCGCGCCTTCGATGGTGGCACAGGCACTAGCGTAGCGCCGTTGAGCCACGCGGGGTTGATCGCCTGGGCGAGATCACCCGCACATCTCTGCATCGCGGCAATTTTGTACCGATACTCCGGCCGATACGCTCGGCTCGGCTCTTTTTTCAAGTTCGAGATCAGATCGTTTGCCGCGCCGAAGGTGTAATCGCGCCCCGACGTGTATTCGTAGAGATAAAGAATTTCGTCGGTCGGCTCGATGCGAGTGTGGTCAGCCCGGTTGCTTTCGTCGATCTTTGAGAACCTAGGCAAGCTGCCGCCAGATGTCCTCGGGCTCTCGAACACGGATTGCGCCTTGCTCGGCGAACCTCGCGGGCCACGTAATATCTTTCCGCTGAAAACATGATTCGAGAATGAACAGTTTGCGGCCTTGGTGGAGCGCCGCGCGCGCCTGGATTAACGTGCCGGAAGTCTCGCCGGCCTCGACAATGATAGTGCCTTCCGTCAAGGCGCTCATGGTCACGTTGCGCTCGGGAAAGAACAAGCGGTTCTGCGGCGGCTTCTGCCGCTCGTAGCGCAGCACCGGCACCTGCGAGATCAAAAGAAACTCGCTGGCGATCCGTTCTTGCAGATCGCGGTTGTCCTTGGGATAGACTTCACCAAGCGGCGTGCCAACCACGGCGACGGTGCGGCCGCCAGCATCGAGGGCGGCTGTGTGCGCGGCCGTGTCGATACCGGTTGCCAGTCCCGATACGACGGTGAACTGGCGCGCGACCAATTCACGCGCAAGGCGTGCGGCACGCTCCAGTCCGTCTTCGGTGGGCGCGCGCGTGCCAACAATCGCCAGCGATCGCGTCTCGGTCAGTTCCCACGCGCCGCGGTAATACAGCAACTCGACGGGATATTTGGCGTCGCGCAGCCTCGGCGGATAATCACCCGCGTGATGCACACGCACGCCGAAGCGGTCGACACCCTTCTTCTTGAGAAGCGTGAAGACCTCGCTGGCGCAGCGCTCAGCGACGGCACGGCTGATAAAATCCGACGGCAACGCGTCAGGATCGGCAGCGAATCGCTCGGCAATCGTCTTGAACGTCGCCCCCGATTCGAGCCACAGCGCCTCATAGGCTCCAAGCTCCAAACGCGGGGAAATAGGCGCTCTCGCTGGGCCGCTCGAGGCCCCCTGGACCAATTGCATCCTATCTGCGCCAACCGCTTTACCCATGTTGTCAGATCACCTTAAAGCAGGTCGACGCCTAGTCAACGGGGTCCGCTAGCGGACGGTCTGGCGGAATGCCCGGTTGCGCCGTCGCGTCTCGCTCGCCTTCTTGGCCGCCTCTAGGCGACGCCGACGCTTTGGTATCTCCCTGCGCTCGTCGTCCTCGCTGCGACCACCGGCAATCACCTGAGCTATGGCCTTGGCTGCGTTTCCGATCATCCACTGTGCCATCGCCAGATCATCGGCGCGCAGCTTATCCGTTGCGCCGGCGAGACAACGGCGCACGTATTGGCGCTCCGTTTCGGACCCACCCATGCCGGCGATGAGCGACGGTGCCTCGCAGGCCCGCAGGACATCACGGTGTGCATTCTCGATGGCGGCGACGCCTTTCTCGTACTCGCCGCGGCGAATTGCTTGCAGCGCGTAGTACAACGTCTCGCCGATGCGGCGCGCGATGATGTCAGGTTCGTCGGACTCCTGCGGTCGCGGGCGTCGAGCGGCCAGGTCAATGATCTCTGCGCTCATGCCGCGAGCTCAGCACGCCGATCAATGCGAAGGCTACCAATCCCAAGGCTTTCGAGCGAAACACTGGCATGGCGCGCGATCTCCCGCCCCGCTTCGCTGAGTGCCACCTGGACGCGCCCGTACCATATCCGCGCTTCGTCGTCGTCGAGGTTGAAGGCCGACATGGTATCAATTTCGTGTTGGGCCACGCTCACCAGTATGTAGGCTTCCGATAGGCTGCTGGCTGGCGTTTCCAGAATTACCCGCATAAGCAGTTCTAGTAGTG
>JBAVMB010000286.1:0-5534 GCA_049689615.1 Allostellaceae bacterium | reverse complement strand
CCGACGCCGCGGCCTTTGCCGCACTGGCGCCGCTGATTGACCTGGGCCTCGCGCACGAAGAGCAGCATCAGGAATTGATCCTGATGGATATCAAGCACGTCTTCGCGCAGAACCCGCTCAAGCCGGCCTATAAATCGCCGGCGCCGAAGGCCGCGCGCGCCGCGCCGCCGCTCGAATGGCGTCAGCTCGCCGGCGGCCTGATCGAAATCGGTCACGAGGGTGCCGGCTTCGCCTTCGATAACGAAAGTCCGCGCCACAAGGTTTGGCTCGAGCCGTTCCGCCTGGCGACACGGCTCGCCACCAACGGCGAATATCTCGCGTTCGTCGCCGATGGCGGCTATCGCCGGCCTGAATTCTGGTTGAGCGACGGCTGGGCCGCGGTCAACGCCTCGGGTTGGGAGGCGCCGCTTTATTGGCAACGCCCCCCTGAAAAAATCGACGGGGCTGAGCGTTGGTTCGAGTTCACCTTGTCCGGCCTGTTGCCGCTCGATCCGTCCGCACCGGTGGTGCATGTCAGCCACTACGAAGCCGATGCCTTCGCGCGCTGGGCTGGCCGCCGGCTGCCGACCGAGGCGGAATGGGAAATCGCCGCCGCCGATCTCGCGGTCGAAGGCAATTTCCTCGACAGCGGCGCCTTGCATCCAACACCCGCGCACGTGGATAGATCCACCCCCGCCCTAACGACGCCGAACGGGGATGCCCCCCACCCATACCCTCCCCCTCGAGGGGGGATGGTTACGGAGGGGGTGAATGTTGAGATGAGCGCAACGCCATCCGCACCGGCGCTCCTTCAAATGTTCGGCGATTGCTGGGAATGGACGCAGAGCGCGTATGCACCTTATCCGGGCTTCCGCGCGCCCGAAGGCGCCATTGGCGAATACAACGGCAAATTCATGTCGGGCCAGATGGTGTTGAGAGGTGGCTGCGCGGTAACGCCGGCTGGCCACATGCGCGCCAGCTACCGCAATTTCTTTCCGCCCGCCGCGCGCTGGTGCTTCGGCGGAATTCGTCTGGCGGAGGATGACTGATGCCCAACGGAACGCTTGCCGCTTATCTCGATTTCGCGCCGCGCGAGGAAAGTTTTCGCGACGTCGCGGTTGCCGGCCTGACGCGCCACCGCAAGGCGATACCGTGTCGCTATCTTTACGACGCGCCGGGCTCGGCGTTGTTCGAGCGTATCTGCGAGCTTCCCGAGTATTACGTCACGCGCGCCGAGACCGCGCTGCTGGCCGAGCGCGCCGGCGAGATTGCGGCGCGCATTGGCCCACGTGCGCGGCTGATCGAATTCGGCAGCGGCGCCAGCACCAAGGTGCGGCTGCTGATCGAGGCGCTGGACAAGCCGTCGTCCTACGTGCCGATCGATATTTCGGGTGCAATGCTGCAAACGGCAGCCTCGGCAATCGCCGCCGATTTTACGGCGCTCGAAGTGATCGCGGTCTGTGCCGACTATATGGACCCGTCGCGCCTACCGGCGCTGGTCGCGGCGACGCGCAACCGCCGCATCGGATTCTTTCCGGGCTCGACAATCGGTAACCTGACGCCGGACGAGGCGGTACGCTTTCTGCGCGGCTGTCGCCAGCTTTTGGGACCCGGCGGCGCGATGATCGTTGGCGCCGATCTCAAGAAGGATCCGCGCGCGCTGCACGCTGCGTACAACGACGCCGCCGGCGTCACCGCGGAGTTCACGCTCAACCTGTTGGCGCGCATGAACCGCGAGCTCGGCGCCGACTTCAACCTGAAGCGCTTCGCGCATGAGGCGTTCTACAACGAAGCTGCCGGCCGCGTCGAAATTTACATCCGCAGCCTGATGGACCAGCTCGTCACCATATCCGGCCGGCGTTTTGCGTTCGTCACCGACGAGCGCATGCACATCGAATATTCCTACAAGTTCACGGTCGAAGAGTTCCGCCGTCTGGCGGCGCGCGCCGGCTTCGAGCCGCTCGACTGCTGGACCGATTCCGAGAACCGCTTCAGCGTGCACTACCTGCTGGCGTGAGCCACCGCGCAGGAATGATCCTGCAGGCTTTCGCCCTTGGCGACATCGCCGCGCAGCAAATCGGCGTGATCCGCGAGCAGAATGAAGCCGGGCTTGCCGGCGAAGGTCGCGCCGGCAACGACGAGCGTGTACTCGCCCATATTCGCGCGTGCCTCGGGCACTTGGTCGGCGAGCGTGCGGAACGGATTGACGCCGTCGAGATCGGGTATGACCAGCCGGCGCGCGATTTAATAACGACCGGCGAGGGCGACTGGGACCGGCCGCCATTTGTCGCCGATGGCCCCGTGATGCTGCGCCAGCGCGTCGCGCACGTCCCGGCGCAGACAATCGACGTGAATGTGGAGCTGGTCTTGCGACCGGCCATGAATCGAATTGACCGCCAGCGACAGGTCGCTGCGCGTGAGATGTCCCGGCGCCCGCGCCTCGACCAAACGCCGTGCCGACCAGGCATCCTGCATGTAATCGACTGAGCGGGGCAGGAGGAGGACCGCGCTCTCGATGCCGGTGATGCGCGCCGTTGGCAGCACGAGGAACTGGGTCGCGCCGACGCGGTCCTTGAGAACGACATAACCGCCCGCCAGATCCACCAGCGTGCACGGCGACGGATTGTGCCGGTCGATCTGGCCAGGCACGCACTGGTCATGCACGATGCGCCACAGCGCCGACGGATCGGCGTGCGCACCCGCGGCCGTGCTGACGAAGACGGCCAGCAGCGCGGCGACGCCGCACAGGCGAATCACCGGGCGCATGGTCCGGATTACAACTGCATGAACGACTTGAATTCGGGCAGCATGGCCCGCCATAGCTGAATGTATGCCTCGACGTTGGCAGTGGTGCCGTAGGCGACTCTGGCATCCATTGCCACCCACAAGGTGTTGTCGGGCGACATATAGGCGCGCAGGAATTTGTTGCGGTTGTTCCAGGCGTTGATTTTATCGGACGTCAGTTGTGCATTGCGTTTGGCGTTCGACCAGCCAACCCTGAAATAAACGTCTTGGCAGCGACCGCGGTGGCACGCGCCGAAGCTGACGTCGAAACCGAGGCCGGCGGCGCGGCCGTTGATAACGGGCTGGCCGTCGCTGCTCTGACTGAGCTTGGGCGCCATCTCGTGTAGCGCCAAAAGCTGCGCCATATCGGCAGGAGTGATGCCTTCGGCCGGCAAGGGCACCGAAGTCACTGCGGCAAAAACCGGCCATGCCAGCAGCGCCGTCAGCGCGAACGCGGCAATCAATATGCGTTTCATCGTTCCCCCTGTGTCCGAACGCTGCGAACTATCGGCCGAAAGGTCGCGCGAAATCAACCGGCGGCAAGGCGCTGTCCTGGCGCGCGATCGATGGCCGCAGCTGTGATCGCACACGGGGCGCTTGCCGATGGCCAATCGCCGCCGCCGCGGCCTTTTGAACGCGTGAGAATAGCTCCTTAACCCATTCCTGCGGCTCGACTTTCCGGACTCCGATCACTAGGATGCGCCCCCATGGCGGGCGAACGCATCTATCTCTACGACACGACGCTGCGCGATGGTGCGCAGACGCAGGGCGTCGATTTCGGCGTGCCCGACAAGCTAGCGATTGCGCGCGAGCTCGACCAACTCGGTATCGATTACATCGAAGGCGGCTGGCCCGGCGCCAATCCGACCGACGACGCCTTGTTCGCGCGGCCGCCGAAGCTGACGCGAGCGCGGCTTACCGCTTTCGGCATGACGCGCCGCTCCGGCCGCAGCGCCGCCAACGATCCCGGTCTCACCGCGGTGCTGTCGTCGGGCGCGCGCGTCGCCACGCTGGTCGGTAAGTGCTGGGAATTCCACACCAAGGTCGCGCTCAACGTCAGCGCCGAGGAAAATCAGGCGATGATCGCGGACTCGGTGGCACTTGCCGCGAAGAAGCTCGACGAGGTGATCTTCGACGCCGAGCATTTCTTCGACGGCTACAAGTCCGATCCGAAATTCGCCCTCGGCTGCATCGCCGCCGCGCTCAAGGCCGGTGCGCGCTGGATCGTGCTGTGCGACACCAACGGCGGCACGCTGCCGCACGAAATCGAGAAGATCGTCGGCGAGGTGACCAAGACCGTGCCCGGCGACAGGCTCGGCATCCATTGTCACAACGACACCGAGACCGGCGTCGCCAACTCGCTGGCGGCGGTGCGCGCCGGCGTGCGCCACGTCCAGGGCACGCTCAACGGTCTGGGCGAGCGTTGCGGCAACGCCAACCTGATCTCGATCATCCCGAATCTGATGCTCAAGATGGGCTACGAGACGGGGATTGACGCCGGCGGCTTGAAGCATCTGACGCACGTCTCGCATTTCCTCGACGAGCGCCTCAATCGCGCGCCCGATCGCCATGCCGCCTATGTCGGCGAAAGCGCCTTCGCGCACAAAGGCGGGCTGCACGTTTCGGCGGTCGAGAAGGATCCGCGCTCCTACGAGCACGTCGAACCCGAGCAGGTCGGCAACCATCGCCATATCGTCGTCTCGGATCAGGCCGGCAAATCGAATTTGCTGGCGCGGCTGCGCGAGATCGGCATCGAGGTGAAATCCGACCATCCCAAGCTCGGCGCACTGCTCGACGACGTCAAAAAACGCGAGTTCGAAGGCTATACCTACGACGACGCCGGCGCCTCGTTCGAGTTGCTGGCGCGGCGCGCGCTCGACAGCGTGCCGGAATATTTCCGGCTGCAGAGCTTCCGCGTGCTCGACGAGCGCCGCTGGAACGCGCGCGGCGAACTGATCACGCTGTCCGAGGCGACGATCAAGATCACCGTCAACGGTCAAGCTGGCATGACCGTCGCCGAGGGCAACGGCCCGGTCAACGCACTCGACGCGGCGTTGCGTCAGGCGCTGCTGCCGGCTTTTCCCGAAGTCGCCGAAATCCGCCTGACGGACTACAAGGTGCGCATCCTGACGCCGCAGGACGCCACCGGCGCGGTGACGCGGGTGATGATCGAGACAACGGACCGCGACGGCACGGTGTGGTCGACCTGCGGCGTTTCGACCAACGTCATCGACGCATCCTACAACGCGCTGCACGACTCCCTGACCTACAAGCTCTGGCGCGCGGGCCGGCGAGCCTGACATGGCCGGCACAGATCGGCGCCGGACGCGGCTTTCGGGTGGCCCCGCGATCGTCCTGGTCGAGCCGCAGCTCGGCGAGAACATCGGCACCGCCGCGCGCGCGATGTACAATTGCGGTCTCACTGATCTGCGCCTGGTGAAGCCGCGCGACGGCTGGCCGAACAAGAAGGCGGTGGCTGCCGCCTCGGGCGCCGACGCCGTGCTCGACAAGGCGCGGCTCTACGCCAGCGTCGAAGAGGCGATCGCCGATCTCCGCCGCGTCTATGCCACCACGGCGCGCGACCGCTACATGGTGAAGCGCATCCTGACGCCGCGCTTCGCGGCATCCGAAATGCGCGCGCTGATGGCGGCGGGCGAGGGCTGCGGCATCCTGTTCGGGCCGGAGCGTACCGGACTGGTCAACGAACACATCGCACTCGCCGAGTCCGTGATCTCGGTGCCGCTCAACCCGGCATTCTCGTCGCTCAATCT
>JBAVMB010000285.1:0-3802 GCA_049689615.1 Allostellaceae bacterium | reverse complement strand
TGCACCGTGGACTTTGCGCCACCGCGCCGACCATGAATCACTTAAGCGCGCCGATGCGGCGCAACCGATCGTCTATCCCAAGCCTGACGGCGTCGTCAGCTTCGACCGCCTGTCGTCGGTGTACCTTTCGAACGTTAGCCACGAAGAGAACCAGCCGCCGCATCTGCATCTGCGTCGGTCGGAGGACGCCATCGCGGTCAATTACACGCTCTATGATTCACCGGAAACGCGCTATTGCCCGGCCGGCGTCTACGAAATCGTCGACAATCCTGCCGGAGCGGTCCGGCTCCAGATCAACGCGGCCAACTGCGTCCACTGCAAGACATGTGACATCAAGGATCCGGGGCAAAATATCGATTGGACCGTCCCGGAAGGCGGCGGCGGCCCGAATTACCCGAATATGTAACGATTAGGCTGACCTAAGCGGGTTCTGGCGGTGTAATCTCCGCCCAACACGCGATCCGCCGGATGGTGCGATGAAGCTGCGATCCTTTCTTGCCCGCGCTGCAGTGACAGGCCTTGCCCTGGGACTGGCTGTCTCTTCGGGAAACGCCGCCGACCATCCGGCAACGGCGCCATCGCCGCAGCCCGAAAGCGGATTCGGCGGCTACTTGGCGGCGCTGCATGCGCAGGAGGATCATGACTACCGCGGCGCGACAGATTTCATCGATGCCGCGCTCGCCGCCGATCCCGACAATTACAATTTGATGCGCCACGCCTTTGCGCTGCGGGTCTCGGCCGGCCGCGTCGATCAGGCGGCTTCGCTGGCGCGCAAGATCGCAGCGCACGACGGCGCCGGCGGATTGGCCGGTTTGGTGCTGGTCGAGCAGGCGATCAAATCGGGCAATTACGCGCAGGCGCTGAACCAAGCGGCATCGGTGCCGCACGAAGGTGCGCAGCGTTATGCCGTGCCGCTGTTGGCCGCCTGGGCCGATGTTGGCCGCGGCGACCGGAAACGGGCACAGCGCGAGCTCGATACAATGGGCGATACGCGGGGCCTCGGTCCGCTCAAGGCGCTGCACGAGGCGCTCATTGCCGATTTCGCCGGCCAGGCGGCAGCCGCATCGGCGCTCTATAAGAAAGTGCTGGCTGCCGAGACACCGCCAACGACGCGGATCGCCGAACTGGCCGGCAATTTCTACGAGCGCGCGCACGACGGCATCGCCGCGCGCACGGTTTATCAGAGCATGGTGCCGATCGACGATTCCAATGTCGGCGCCGCCGGCTTGGATCGTCTGGCGCACGGTGTGATTCCGCGACCGCTGACCACGACCGCCAGCGAGGGTGCGGCAGAGGCGCTGTTTGATCTCGCGAGCCTGCTTAATCAGGCCGAGACCCTCGATGCGGCGCTGATCTACGCGCGGCTGGCGCTCGACCTTAAACCGGACTTCCCGCTGGCGCAGCTGCTCACCGGCGAGATTCGCGCCCAGCAGGATCAGCCTGAGGATGCACTGGCGCTCTATCAGCACGTCGACCCTTCGTCTCCCTATGCATGGACGGCGCGGATGCGTGTCGCCTTGACACTCGACATGCTGTCGCGGACCGATGAGGCGATTAAGCTGCTCGAGACGATGGCGGCGGAGCAGCCGACGCGCGCCGCGCCGCTGATCGAACTCGGCGATATCCTGCGCTCGCATAGTCGCTTTACCGATGCGATCGGCGCCTACGACCGTGCGCTGGCGCGCATTTCCAAGCCGGCGGCGGAAGATTGGCAGGTCTTTTACAGCCGCGGTGTCTCGTTCGAACGCTCAGGACAATGGCCGCGCGCTGAGGCCGATCTCGAGCACGCGCTGAAACTGCGGCCCGAACAGCCGCTGGTGCTGAACTATCTCGGCTACACCTGGATCGACAAGGGCGAAAAGGTGCCCGAAGCGGTCAAGATGATCCAGCGCGCGGTGGCGCAGCGACCCAATGACGGCTACATCGTCGACAGTCTCGGCTGGGCTTATTTCCGACTCGGCGAGTTTACCCGTGCGACCGAAACGCTGGAGCACGCGATCGAGCTGGTGCCTGAGGATCCAACGATCAACGACCATCTGGGCGACGCTTATTGGCGCAGCGGCCGCGAAACCGAGGCGCGCTATCAATGGGAGCGCGCGCTCCAGTTCAAACCGGAAGCGGGCGAAGCGAAGACCATTCAAGCCAAGCTCGACCACGGACTCAGCGCCGAGCCCGCGAAGGTGAGCGGCGGCTGAGTTTGCTGGCGCCGGCCAAGCTCAATTTGTATTTGCACGTCGTCGGCCGTCGCGCCGACGGCTTCCACCTGCTCGACAGCCTGGTGGCGTTCGCCGACATCGGCGATGACATCACCGTCAGCCCTGCACACAGCCTCAATGTTGCGATCACCGGCCCTTTCGCCGAGGAGCTCGCGGCGCACGATCCGAAGCAGAATCTGGTTTGGCGGGCCGGCGAGGTACTGGCGCGCGAACTCGGCCGCCCGCCAGGCGCCCTAGTCATTCTCGAGAAGAATCTGCCGATCGCATCCGGCATCGGCGGCGGTTCGAGCGACGCGGCGGCGACGCTGACATCATTGGCCGCGCTGTGGAACGCGAAGCTTGCGCCGGAGCGGATGGCCACGCTCGGTGCGACGCTCGGCGCGGACGTGCCGGTCTGCCTCGCCGGACACGCGGCATTCATCGGTGGGGTCGGTGAATTGGTCGCGCCAGCGCCGGCGTTGCCTGAAACGCATCTGGTGCTGGTGAATCCCGGCCGGCCGCTGCCGACGCCGGATGTCTACCGTTCGCGGCAAGGCCCGTTTGGCCAGCCGGCGCGTTTCGCGCATGCGCCGGCCAACGTGACGGAGCTGGCGGCGATCCTAAAGGCGCGCCGCAATGATCTCACCGATGCGGCGCGCGCCATCGTGCCGGAGATCGACGATGTGCTGACCGCGCTTATGGCCTGCGATGGTGCGCTGTTGGCCCGCATGAGCGGCAGCGGCGCGACCTGTTTCGCGCTCTTTGCTGACAACGCTGCGGCAAGCGCGGCCGCCGCACGCCTGCGCGGCATCAATTCCGGCTGGTGGGTCGCGAACGGACGGCTCGTGTCGTGACGCGAGCGGCCGGATGCCTCGCGGGTGTCCGTGCCGGTCAATCAGGGTGTCGCAGCGTTGGCCTTTTGCGACATCGCCGGCGCGACGCTGGTTTGAATCATTTGCTGCAGTTGCGTCGCGCGCGCCTGTGCCTTCTTCAGATCACCGGGCGCGAGCGCGCTGGCGAGATGATCGCGCCGTTGCGCCGCGCCTTGGTCACCGCGCGCGGCGGCGGCGGCGTACCACGCATAGGCCTCGACCAGCGATTGCGGCACGCCTTCGCCGCGTTCATAGAGTAGACCGAGGTTGAATTGGGCGTTGATTACGCCGGCCGAGGCGGCGCGGCGGAACCAGCGCGCCGCTTCGGGCATATCCTGTTGCACACCGGTGCCGTTGGAGTAGGCGACGCCGAGATTGAAGGCGGCGTTGGCGTTCCCCTGTTCAGCGGCCTTCCGATACCAGGTCACGGCTTGCGTCGGGTCATGCTCGACGCCCATGCCTTCGCTGTACATCACGGCGACGTTGTATTGCGCTTCGGCGACGCCGCCGTTCGCAGCCGACTTAAAGAGTTGCGCAGCTTGGCCATAGTCCCGCTTCACGCCCTGACCGAGGGCGTAGAGGACGCCGAGCCGGTACTCGGCGACGGGGTCGCCGGTCTTGACGCGCTGGTCGAGCCAACTGGCGAGCTTCGCCGGATCTTTCGGCGTTTCGGCCTCGGCGGCCTGACGCGCGGCGGCGGTGGCGGCCGCTTCCGCGTGTTGCATCGGCTTTTCC
>JBAVMB010000284.1:0-1876 GCA_049689615.1 Allostellaceae bacterium | reverse complement strand
GGGCAAGAGACCGCGAATATCCCCGGCACGACGCTCTATCTGCAGCCGGTGCAGGACCTGACCATCGATACGATGGTAAGCCGGACGCAGTATCAGTTCGTGCTCGAGGACGCCAATCCCGACGAGTTGGCGGTGTGGGTGCCGAAGCTCGTCGACAAGCTCATTCACACCGAAGGTTTCGCCGACGTCGTCAGCGACCAGGCGAACGACGGCCTGTCAGTCTATATCGACATCGACCGCGCCACCGCCTCGCGTTTCGGCCTGACGCCGGCGACCATCGACAATGCGCTCTACGATTCTTTCGGGCAGCGCATCGTTTCGACGATCTTCACGCAGTCGAACCAGTATCGCGTCATTCTGGAATCCGACAAAACCTATCAGTCGTCGCTCGGCGCGCTGGATTCGATCTACCTGCCGTCGGCCAATGGTGGCCAGGTGCCGTTGTCGGCAATCGCAAAGGTCGTGACGCAGACCGCGCCGTTGCAGATCGATCACCTCGGCCAGTTCCCGTCAAACACCATCTCGTTCAACCTGGTCCCGGGCGCGTCGCTCGGCGCGGCGATTGACGCGATCAAGGCTGCCGAGACCGAGATCGGCATGCCGCGCAGCATCATCACCGTCTTCCAAGGCGCGACGCTGGCTTTCCAGTCGTCGCTCACCAATGAGCTGTTCCTGATCCTCGCCGCGGTGGTCACGGTCTACATCGTTCTGGGCGTGCTCTATGAGAGCTACATCCACCCGGTCACGATTCTTTCGACGCTGCCCTCGGCCGGCATCGGTGCGCTGCTGGCGCTGATGCTGGTGGGCGATGACCTCACCGTCATCGCCATCATCGGCATCATCCTGCTGATTGGCATCGTCAAGAAGAACGCGATCATGATGATCGACTTCGCGCTCGACGCCGAACGCAACGAGGGCAAATCGCCGCGCGACGCGATCTTCCAGGCGTCGCTGCTGCGCTTCCGGCCGATCATGATGACGACGATGGCGGCGATCCTTGGCGCCTTGCCGCTGACCGTCGGTACCGGCGTTGGCTCCGAGCTGCGCCATCCGCTGGGTCTCACCATCGTCGGTGGCCTGATCGTCAGCCAGGTACTGACGCTGTTCACGACGCCGGTGATCTACCTCGCCTTCGATCGCCTAGCGATCCGCTTCCGCCGGCGCACTGCCGGTTTGTTCAACCATGAAGCCGGCGACCGGCCGGGGGAGACGCCGGCCGAATGAACCTCTCGGCGATCTTCATCCGCCGGCCAGTAGCGACGACGCTGCTGACGCTCGGCATCGCCTTGGCCGGCGCCGTGGCGTTTTTCCGCTTGCCGGTGGCGCCGCTGCCGCAGGTCGATTTCCCGACGATTTCGGTGCATGCGACTCTGCCCGGCGCCAGTCCCGAGGTGGTTGCAACCGCGGTGGCGACGCCGCTCGAACGCCATTTGAGCCAGATCGCCGACGTTACCGAGATGACCTCGGCCAGCACGGTCGGCGGCACGCGCATCACCCTGCAATTCGGCCTCGATCGCGACATCGACGGCGCCGCGCGCGACGTCCAGGCCGCGATCAACGCGGCGCGCGCCGATTTGCCGACCAGTCTGCGCTCGAACCCAACCTACAAGAAGGTCAATCCCGCCGACGCACCGATCATGGTGTTGGCGCTGACGTCGGACGCGCTCGACCGCGGCCAAATGTACGACGCCGCCAGCACCGTGCTGGCGCAAAAGCTGTCGCAGCTGCCCGGCGTCGGCGAGGTGGACGTCAGCGGCTCGGCGTTGCCGGCGGTGCGCGCCGAACTCAATCCGCTGGCGCTGGCGCATTACGGCATCGGTCTCGAAGATGTGCGCGCCGCGCTCGCCGCGGCGAACGCGCACGCACCCAAAGGTGC
>JBAVMB010000283.1:0-3826 GCA_049689615.1 Allostellaceae bacterium | reverse complement strand
GGTGTAGCTGCCGAGCTGGCAACCAAAGGCATCCGGCGCCTGCATGAGCGGCAGGCCCGGGACGATCTCGGTGACTTCCCAGAAGTCCTCGCTGTTCTTCATCTCCTTCGGCGTCTTGCCGCGAACGATGATGACCGGCCGCACCAACTGGTGGTCGGCGGCGCGCCAATAGACCTCGCCGACGATCGAGTTGATCTTGCGGCCCGCCTCATAGGACTTGATGACGTCCGGCGGATAGAAGGTGCCGGCGTTCTCGACGGCGTCGGCCCACATGGCGAATTCCATGTAGGCGTTCTCCGCGCCCCACTCCGGCCGGTAGCCGTATTTCTTCTGGAAAGCCTCGACGAACATCTTGGCCAGCGGGAATTTGTCCTCGAGCGTCCACCAGAAGTCGGTGGCGGCATAGACGCCTTGCGTGGTTTCGGCGCCGACTTCCTTGGCGAGGAACGGCGTCTGGTAGGGGATCACCAGCTTCATCTTGGACAGGATGCCGAACTGCTTGGCTTGCTGGGTCGACAGGACTGCGTCATGACCCCAGTTCACGTTGATCAGGAATTCGGCGCCGGAATTGGCGATGTTGGTCAAATAAGTGCTGTAATCCGGCGAGCCGAGCGGCGAGACCTGGTTCGTCACCATCGTCCAGCCGCCATTCGCCGTCAGGTAGTCGTTCACCGACTTAGTGACGGTGTGCCCGTAGGTGTAGTCCGGCGTCATGAACGCGGCCTTGCGGTTCTTGCCGAAGGTCTTGAGCAGCACCGGTCCGATCGCCGCGGCGGCCGTCTGGCCGTAGAAGTCCTGGCGGAAGCCGTAGCGCACGCAGTCCTTGCCGGTGGTGTCGTTCGAGCCAGAGATGCCGGCGACGTAGAGCACCTTTTCGCGCTGCGCGAGGTGATTGAGCGCCACCGCCACCGCGCTCGAGGTCGATCCGGTGATCAGCACCGCCTTGTTCTCGCTGATGAAGCGCGATTGCTCCTGGCTCGCGGTGTTCGGATTGGCCACGGAATCCGCGACGCCATACTTCACTTCCTTGCCGAGCACGCCCTTCTTCGTCTTGGGCGACATCGCCTTGATCAGCGGATGGCCGGTGTTGATATGCTCCACCGCGAGCTCGTAACCCTTGAGCTCATCCTCGCCTTGCGCGGCATACGTGCCGGTGCGCGGCACGGTAATGCCGATGAACACCGACGGGCCGGACGAGCCATCCGGCCAAGTGCCAATCGCCGGACGATCTTCGGCGAAACTGATCCGCGGCATCGCCGCAGATGCGGCCAGCGCGCCGCCGGCAGCGAGCACCGTGCGCCGCGTCGGTTTGATTTTCTCGAACGATGACATGTTGTTCCTCCCGTGTTGCCCGGCGGCGGCGAGCGCCGTGCCGGAGCGGAATGACGCGCGAACTGCACGTCCTATGGCCGCCGTGGTTTCGGCAGGTCCGGTTTTGCGAATTGCGTACCGGCGCGGCCAAACACGGCGCCGCGCGGCTTCAACCGATGCTAGAGACCACCCCCCAGAGCAGCCATTAGACTTTCGTCTAGAATAGCTCAACTTGCGCCGCGGCGGTACCCGCCTATCATTGCCGGGCCTGACGGCAGTGCGGGCAAAGGAGCACGATGGCGGCATTCCGCATCGTCATAGCCGACGACCATCCGTTGTTCCGCGACGCGCTGCGCCTGGCGGTGTCGCAAACCGTGGTCGACGGCGAGATCGCCGAAGCGGATTCATTCGACGCCCTATGCGCCCGGCTGCGGGCCTCGGCCGACATCGACCTGGTGCTGCTCGACCTCAATATGCCGGGCATGAACGGCCTATCCGGCCTCCTTTACCTGCGCGCCGAATTCGCGGCCGTGCCGATCGTCGTGGTGTCAGCCAACGAAAATCCGCGCGTCGTGCGCCGCGCGCTCGATCTCGGCGCCGTTGGCTACATTCCGAAATCGGCTGCGGCGACTGCAATTCGTGATGCGATCGGCGCCCTGCTCGCCGGCGGCGCGTGGGTGCCGCCCGCGCTTGATGCCCGGCTGCCGGACAGCGCCAGCGACGCTGCGCTGGTCGCGCTGCTCAACACGCTGACGCCGCAGCAGAGCCGCGTGTTGATGCTGTTAAGCGAAGGCTTACCCAACAAGCAGATTGCGCACGCGATGCAGGTTACCGAAGCGACAATCAAGGCTCACGTCTCGGCCATTCTGCACAAGCTTGGCGTCGACAACCGCACGCAGGCCGTGATCGTCGCACGGCAGCTGGCGACCGAGGTAACGGAGCCGGCGTCCGAACCATCCGTCGCGCGCTGACGCCGCCGCCTATTCCGCTGCTTCCTGTGCCGCGATGATGCGTGTCACCAGCGCACGCAGCACCGCCGGCTTGATCGGCTTGTTGAGTACGTGCAGCCCCTGCTCGCGTGCCGCGACACGGACTGCCGCCGAACGATCGGCGGTGATCAGGATGGCCGGCAGGTTCACGCCGCAACGCTGGCGCAGCACGTCGATGCAGCGCAGCCCGTCGGCGTCGGCATCGAGATGATAATCGACGATAATCACGTCGAGCCGAGCCAGCTGCACGGGTTCGAGCTTGAGCGCGTCGGCGAGACCGGCAGCGAGATGGGTGCGGCAGCCCCATCCTTCCAGCAACGTCCGCATGCCATCGAGCACGCTCGGCTCGTTGTCGATGCAGAGCATCGTCGCGTGAACCAACGTTGGCAGAACCGGCATCGCGCCGATCCGCGGCGCCGGCAGCGCCGCCGCACTACGCGGCAACCGTACGACGAACGTGGTGCCGCGGCCCGGTTGCGAGCGGAACTGCACCGGATGATCGAGCACGCGCGCCATCCGGTCGACAATCGACAGGCCGAGGCCGACCCCCGGCTCGGTCCCGGGCGCGACCGAGAAACGCTGGAACTCGCGGAACACCAGATCCTGCTTGTCGAGAGGAATGCCGCTGCCACTGTCGTGGATCTCGACCGCCACCTTGTCGCCGCGCCGCCGGGCGCCCATCAGCACTTTGCCGGTCGGCGTATAGCGGATCGCGTTCGACAGTAGATTCTGCAAAATACGGCGCAGCAGGCGCCGGTCGCTGTTGACCGCCAGCGTCGTCGGCACGATGCGCAGCTCGAGCCCCTTGCGCTCGGCCAGCGGCGCGAATTCGACGCGCAACGTCGCGAACAGATCGCCGAGACGCATGTCCTGGCGCTCGACGGTGAGCTTGCCGGCATCGAGGCGCGAGATGTCGAGCAGCGCGTCGAGAATTTCCTCGACCGCGCCGAGCGAGGTGTCGACTTTCTCGGCCAGCGCCTGGTCGCCGCGGTCGCGGCCAGGCAGCGACCGGATCTGCTGTTCGATCAAGCTGGACAGGTAAAGTCGCGCGGCGTTGAGCGGTTGCAGCAGGTCGTGGCTAACGGCGGCAAGGAACCGCGTCTTGCCGAGGTTGGCCTCTTCGGCGGCGACCTTCGCCTGGCTCAGCTCGGCATTCAGCGTCGTCAGCTCGGCGGTGCGCTCGCGCACGCGCTGTTCCAGAAGTTCGTTGGCCGCCGCGAGCTGCTCGGCGGCCTCGACGTGCTCGGTAACTTCGGAATAAGTCGTGACATAGCCGCCGGGCATTGCCGTCGTGCGGATGTCGAGCACGGTGCCGTTGGGACGACGCCACTGGAATACCGCGCCGCCGCCGCGGACGAAGATTTCGAGCCGGTCGGCAACGGTCTTCTCGACATCCCCCGGCCCGTACTCGCCCCGCGACGCCTTGAAGCGCACGATTTCTTCGAGCGACACGCCGACGCGGGTCAGCGACGCCGGCAGGTCGAGAAGCTCGTGGAACTGCCGGTTCCAGCACGCGAGCCGCAGAT
>JBAVMB010000282.1:0-4014 GCA_049689615.1 Allostellaceae bacterium | reverse complement strand
CCTCATAGTCTGCCTTGGACTTGTAGACCGGCGCGATGCGCGTCGGCCATTTGTGCAGCTTGACGTTGTCGCCCGCGCGCACCCGAAAATCGTCAGTATCGATCTTCATGCAGGTCCCCCCGGTCGCAACCGCGGCGCCACTCTATCGTAGGGGGCATAGGTGGCACGGGTAAATGCTCTTTCGCGCCGCCCGGCCGATCTGATAAAGAGAGAGCCCGTTGCCGGATCGGATCATTGTTGGATTTCAGCTTACAAACCTCGCCCAGCGCCCGCGCGTCCGGCTCCGTTCGTCGTGCCGCTTTGCGCGCCGCTTGCATGGCGCTCGTGTTGGTCGCCGCCGCCTGTGATCGCACCGACTATTATCCGGCGGCGACGACCTACTATAAGCCGTGGACCGGCATCGTTCAGGTCACGCGCAAGCCGCCGTCGGTCTACGTGCAACTCGGCGCCGTGGTCGCGCATGGCGGCTCGACGGCCACCGAGAACAGCTTGCTCGAGCAACTGAAGGAACGCGCCGCCGGCGTCGGCGCCAACGTCATCATTGTCACGCAGGAAAAAGCCTTCACCGGACGCGACATGGTCGGCATGCCGCAATACGAAATGAGCGGTATCGCGGTTCGCACCGTCCGCTGACTCGGCGCGGCGTCAGGCCGGTGTGAGGATTTCGTTTGGCGCGGTGTGCACGGAATCGCGGCGTCCGCGCGCCATCACACAGCCGATGAACAGTGCGATCAGCAGGGGCGTGATGAACCCCGGGCGGAAGACTGTCGGTGGATTGATCAGCGGACTCGCCCATACCAGTACGGCGATCGTCACGTCGCCGAAGTGGAAGCCGTCGGCATAGCCGCGCACGAAGAACAGCGTTGCGGCGATGCCGAGTGGCAGCGTGTCGTAATCGATGACGTGCGGCGCTGCCAGGATGGTGGCTGCGAGCAACACGGCCAGCCGCAGATCGTCGGCCATCGGCCGGCGATAAGACCACCAGACGCAGCCCGCGGCGGCGATGACGGCCAGGGCCTGTGTGAGATTGGCGAGTGCCGCCGGCGCGCCGAGCAGGCTCGCATAGGTGTAGATGCTCTGACCATTGAGACGCGCGATTACCTGCCATTGGCTATAGACCGCGTTCGGCTCGATCATCAGGGCGAACCAGGCGCGCCACGGTTCGATGCCGAGAATTGCGACGCTGGCCGCGATCAGGAGCAGCGCGGCGCTGCACGTGGCGGCGAGCGCCTTCCATTGCCGCGCTGCGATCAGCGCGACCGGTACCATGAGCCAAAGTTGCGGCTTATAGGTGACGATGCCTAGGAGCGCGCCGCCGAGGACCGGCCGGCGTCGGAGCGTGCCAAAGCCTGCGAGCAGCAGCGCGCAAGTGACGAAGGTATTTTGGCCGAGGCAGACGGTAAACGCTGCCGCAGGGCACAACACCAGCGACGCCGCGTGAATCGCTCGCGCCGCGCCGGTCTTGGCGAACCGCCAGGCGGCGGCCACCATCGCGGCGAAACTGAGCGCCAGGAAAAGGATTCCCGCCGGCGCGAACGGCAATCGGCCGAAGGGCAACAGCAGCAGCAGCGCGTGCGGCGGGTAAAGCCACGGATGGAGCGGCAGCGGATGCGCCAGCCAATGTGCGAAGCGCGCGTTCAGCAGCGCGGTCGAGCCGACGCCATCGTAGAGCAGACCAAGCTGGCCTTCGAAATAGAGGCGAGCGGCGTTGAAGAACACCATCCAGCCTTCGCCGAGCACGCCGGCGAAGACGCCGAGATAGAACGTCCAGCCGCCGACGCCGAGCGCGCCGCAGAGGATGGCGACCGCCGCTAGGTTTTGCCGTCTCGACATGGACGAGAATGTCTCCGCTGCAGCCCCAGGGTCGCACGCGCCGCATCTTAAAATGGTTAACGGAGCGATGCCAACGGACGTGGCTGCGGCGGCGGCGAATGGCGCCGGTTCAATTCAGCAGAATCTGAACATCGTCGCCGACGACGCGCACTTTGTAGGTCTTGAGATCGTCGTTGATCGGCGGACCGAGCCCCTTGCCCGTCTTGACTTCGAAACGGCCGCCGTGCAGCGGACATTCGATCACCTCACCGTCGAGCCAGCCCTGGCTCAGCAGCGCGAAAGCGTGGGTGCACAGATTGTCGGTGGCATAGATCTCGCCGTCGAGATTGTAGAGCGCGAACTCGTGCTCTCCGAGCGTCACGCCCAGCACGTCGCCCGGATTGATCGCCGAGCGTTTTCCCACCGTTACCCAATTCTCATCAGCCACGTGCACTCTCCCTGGCCAAATCCTGCAATTTCACCGTGACATCCGCAAGCCGCGCCGGATCGACGGTGCGCCTGCGAGCGATCAGCTCGCGCGCCGCGCGCATGTCGCGGCCGTTGTTCATCGTGATCGCGGCAACCGGCCTTCCGCCGTCCGTGGCAAACAGCGTGAACGCCTTGCCATCCGGATCGCCGCGCCACACCAATTCGCTCCAGCGCTCGGGCACGCCGGCGATCTGAAGGTTGATGTCGTATTGGTCGGTCCAAAACCACGGTACCTCGGCGTGCGGCTGGTCGCCGCCGGCCATCACCTTGGCGACCGCCATCGCCTGGTTCTGCGCGTTCTGCCACGCTTCGAGGCGAATCTTGCGTCCGAGCAGCGGATTGAAATGCCGCGTCACGTCGCCAGCGGCGAAAATGTGCGGGTCGCTGGTGCGGCCGAACTCGTCGGTGACGATGCCGTCCTCGACCGTGAGGCCGGCGGCCTGCGCTAGCTCGACATTGGGCTGTGCGCCGATGCCGGCGAGTACAATGTCGGCGGCAACCGTGTCGCCGTCGGCGGTACGCAGGGCAAGTGCGCCGCCGCTTTCGGCGATCGCCGTGATGCCGACGCCGGTACGCAGTTCGACGCCGTTGCGGCGGTGCAGTTCCGCCATGAAGGCGCCAATCTCCGGCGGGCACACCCGCTGCAGCGGCTCGCGTTGGATTTCGAGCACGGTCACCACGGCGCCACGTTTGCGCGCAGCAGCCGCTGCCTCAAGGCCGATGAAACCGGCGCCGATCACCGCAATGCGCACGCCGGGATTCAAATGCTCGCGCAACGCCAGAGAATCGGTAATGTCGCGCAGATAAAGCACGCGCGGATGGTCGGCGCCCGGCAGCGGCAGCCGGCGCGCGCGCGCACCTGTTGTCAGCAGCAGCGCGTCGTACGCGAGAGTATCGCCGTTGGCGAGCTCGACGCACTGCGCCGCACGGTCGATCGTGACTGCGGTCTCGCCAGGACGGAAAGCGATGCCATTCTCGGCATAGAAGGTGAGGGGCCGGAGATAGGTTTTCTCGACTGGAATGGCGCCGATGAGCAGTTCCTTCGACAGCGGCGGACGTTCGTAGGGTGGATGCAGCTCGCTGCCGAGGAGCGTGATCGCGCCCGTGAAACCGGCTTGGCGCAGCGTTGCCGCGGCGATGCCGCCGGCATGACCGGCGCCGACAATGAGGATGTGCCGCACCGCCTCGTTCACGCCGACCCCGCGCGCCGATCCATGCCGAGCGGACGGTTCAGGACGATTTGTCGGGCGAGAACGCCTTGTAGGCCATGGTGGTGAAGGTATCCTTCACGCCTGGCAGGCGCTGCAGATGCTCGACCACGAAGTGGCCGATATCCATTTCATCGGGCAAATAGCATTTCATGAGCAGATCGTATTGCCCGGACACTGAAAACACTTCCGAGACCTCGGGAATGGTCTCGACCGATTCCTCGGCGACTTTATAGGCTTTGCCGAGATCGCATTTGACGTTGACGAAGATCGTCTTCATCGGCCCCCCTCGCGGCGCTCAGCCGCGTGCGGCGCGGCGGGCGAGAAACGCTGGCATATGGTCGCCGAAGCCTACCACACGCGGGCCGTCGTCATAATTGCCGCGATCGCGGCTGGCAACGGGTGCGGCAGGCTCGGGCGGCGGCGCCGCGCCCATCGTGATCGGCGCATAACGTGCGGGCGCGGGTTTGTGCGCCGGCTCGGGTTTGGGCGCCGACTGATGCGG
>JBAVMB010000281.1:0-2027 GCA_049689615.1 Allostellaceae bacterium | reverse complement strand
GGAGCTGACAGGCGTACCGTTGCAATGCCTGTACGTGGACCCAGGAGCCTGTCAGCGTGAAGCGGTTCGCCAAGGCGGGCGTTGCGCCGCCAATCCGGCCGAATACAAAACGCCCGCCGGCGGCGATGCATTCTGCGTCGTCCAAGCAGGCGTAGCCGCGTCCTGTATTTATCCCGATTGGGGTAGTTGCTACGATGAAGCGAACCGCGTCCACGGCGCGTGCATCGCGGCGACGCCCACAACGCCGCCAAAGGCCGTCGACCCGTTCGAGCAAAAACGGCCCTATTGAAGCACCTGCGCCCTCTGACCAGCGCCAGTGATCAGATCGGGCACCAGGCGTCCGAATCCGCGCGCCGGAAACGC
This sequence comes from Allostellaceae bacterium, assembly GCA_049689615.1. Classification (GTDB taxonomy): domain Bacteria; phylum Pseudomonadota; class Alphaproteobacteria; order ATCC43930; family CGMCC-115725; genus REEB95. The sequence continues at coordinate 1,664 of JBAVMB010000281.1, read as the reverse complement.
GGGTGGACGGACAAGGGCGGTACCGGTTTCATCGGCCAGATAGACGCTGTACCGGCTGCCTGAACGCAGCGATTCCTCGGCGAACGAGGCCGAAAGGTTGGCACGGGCGTTGCGGAATGCAGGAGTGGCATCGCCACTGCCATCGCGCACCATGTAAGCCAAGCCACCGAAAATATCCGTACGCGCACCGTCACGACCGTCGATTATGGTGCAGACGCCTTCGGTCTTAAGCCCTAGGACCCACAGTGGACTGCCTACGTTCGTAATCCTGACGCCCCCACCCTCGGTATCAAGCTGACGCGCGAGAACTGCGCGCGGCCCCGCGATCTGGATGCGGCCGCAACAGACATCCTCGAGGAAGACCCGTCCGCCGCCGGCTTTACGATCGAGCAACGTCACGCCGGCCGCGACGACGTCCCGGATGAACACGTCGCGCGGACCGGATACCTCGATCGCGAGTTGGTCGCCGCGGTTGCTGTTGTCGAAAGCCAGATTCTCGATTGCCACCGCCGGACCGGTCGAGGCGACGCGGAACATGCCGCTGCTACGACCGAGGCCCGGCGGCCGGTTGGCGACGATCCGGATGGTCGAATTCATACCGACGATACGCCGGACCGAACTCGGCACATCGATGGTGCCGGAGATCGCGTAGATGCCATGCGGCAAATATACGACAGCCGCACCGGAATCGAGCGCGCGGCGCAACCCATCGGTCGAATCCTGCGACGGATCGGTGGCCGCTCCAAAATGCGCCACGTTCGCCCACTGCGCGACGGGGACGTGCACGGGCGGCGGATCGTCGACCGGCTGCGGCAGCCAAGCGGGCTCATTCGTCGACCGCCACTGCGAGGATCCCTCGAGTACGCCGGTGAGACGCAGCGTGCCAGCGTGCGGCCCGCTGTCGAGCGCGAGGCTCCGCGTCACGATCACGCCCGCATTCTCAACCGCGCCGGCAATACCACCGGGGTCGCCCGTGAGCCGAAAATGGCCGTCGTCGATGGCGATGAGTCCTTCGGGGCCTGCATTGATTATGGCCGGTGCGCGCCCATCCACCGCAAGATCTCGCATAGAGAGGACGTTTTGATCGTTGCGTATAGCCACGCCTCGCTGGTCCTCGAGACGCATGTGCTCGAAGGTCAGGCCGTATTCTGTCTGCGCGACGGCGATGCCGGTATCGAACCCATGGATCGTCACGTTCCGGAGCAGTGCCGGACCGGGCCACTTGCGGATCATTGCGATGCCCACGGCGCCGCTGCTGTCGGGCGCGCGCACCGTCACGTCCCGGATCGCGCCGATATTATTGGCAAGGTAATCGATCCCGATCGCGCCGGGATTGCCGTTACCGACATCGACGGTCAGGTCTTCCACAAAATTCATATAGGCGTCGTTGCCTTCGCCGAGCGTGTCATAATCCTTTCCCCCGCTCGTCGGCGTGCCGTCCAAAAGCTTCGAGCTGGTGAAAATGACCGCCTTCGGATTCCGCGGATCGCTGAATCCCGGAGCATTATCTTCAAGGCGGATCACCGTGCCGGTCATTGACTGACCGACCAGAATCAGCCCGGACGCGAATTTGCCGTCGGCGTACCGCTTCAGGAGCGTTCCGGATACCCGATAGATCCCATCAGGCAGATAGACGATGCGGTCCTGCCAGAATGCCGGCCCCG
>JBAVMB010000280.1:0-2612 GCA_049689615.1 Allostellaceae bacterium | reverse complement strand
TACCGGCTCGGCCTCCACGTGCGGTTGCCCTTTGGCGTCACGGTTCGCGAAGGTCTGAATTGCGTTCCGCTCGAACGCAATCGCTGCCACGTCGCCTATCGCTGTGATTTTGGGTTTCCGGCGGGATGGCGTGGCGCGATGGCGCGTTGCCTGATGCGCCGTCAGCTCGCCTCCGGCCCGGTTGACTCGCTGTCCCGCCTCAAGCGGGCGGCCGAACGGCTCCACGCCAATTCTTGAGGCGCCGCGCGGTCGCGCCCCGCCGATACCTAGCTTTCGTTTGTCGCCCGCGATCGGCCGAGGTCGGTGATGATCAGGCCGCCAACTGCGTCTCTGTCATAGCCGAGGCTGAGCAGCTTCGCCGTGTGTCGTGCGGGTATGGTTTGCCACCCAAGTCCCTTGGACAATTCCCGAAGGGACTCGAGTTCGGCCGGTGAGAGTGAACCGTTAAGGTCGAACGTTGCCATAGCCGCTATATGGGCCGCCGGCAGGGCAAACCAAAGGGGGGCCGGATTCCCGGCCGTTCGCGCGCCGCTGCGGCCGTATGGGCGCCTGAGAATGCCTTAAGGCCCGTCGTCCCGCGCCGCCGCGCCGGCATCGACATAAAGCCGCTCGCCGGTTTTCGGCTTGGTATAGACCTGCACCATCCGGCCGCTGGTCGGATCGACAAAGCGTTCCGGCGTCGCGACCCACTCCGGCCCAGGCGTCTTCGCCGCCAGCCGCTTGTAGTGCACGCGCTCGAATAGCACGCCCACAGTCAGCACGAGCCCGATGCCCAGGAGCCACACGGCGAAGGCGATCGGCGCGCCGACGACAATCGCGATCGCCGCGGCGGCGAACGCCGCGATCCCGATGGTGCCGAGCACCGCGCGCAGCATCGCCAAAGGGCTCAGCCTTTGATGGGCTCGATCACGACCGCGGTGCCATAGGCGACGATCTCGCTCATCGTCTTGCCGATCTCCGAGCTGTCGAAGCGCATCATGACCACGGCATTGGCGCCCATCGCCGTCGCGTTCTGCACCATCCGGTCGATGGCGTGACGCCGCGCTTCCTCGATCATCTGCGTATATTCCGAGATCTCGCCGCCGACGATTGACCGCAGCCCCGCCATGATGTTGCCGCCGAGGCCTCGGCTGCGCACCACGACGCCGAAGCATTGTCCCTTGGTTTCGACGGTGCGATGCGCGGCCACCGTCTCCGTCGTCGCTACCAGCATTGTCACGCTCCCTGCTGCTGTGGCCCTCGCGCGCTGCCTGCGACGATAGAGGGCAGGGTGTGTCCGGACAAGGGACGCTGCCGGACCCGGCCCTTGCGCTTCCGCGGACCGAAGCGCTTTGATGACGAAGCGCGCGCGAATGGTTGCTCGCGTGAACGAATTCGCCGCATGCACAACACAAATCATGGAGGACATGACATGGCTGGCAAGCTTGAGCGTAAGCGCCTCGACAAGCCCGATGAAACGCGCGCCTTCAAGGATGGCAAGGGCAAGGTTGAAATCGTCACCGTCGGCAGTCACACCGTCGGCCGCGGCGTATTCGAGCCCGGCTGGCGCTGGTCGCAACACGTCAAGCCGATCGCGGGAACGCCCTCGTGCCAGAGCGCGCACACCGGCTATGTGCTGGAAGGCAGGATGGTGGTGAAGATGGACGACGGCGCCGAGGTCGAATACGGCGCCGGCGATGCGTTCCACATGCCGCCCGGCCACGATGCCTGGATCGTCGGCGACAAGCGCTGCGTCCTGATCGATTTCACCGGCATCGCGAAATACGCCAAGCCGGCCTGATCGCCGGGCGGCCTCGCCGCCGAACGCGCGCGCCGGCGCGTTATTCCGGCGACGTGCCGAGCAGCGGCTGCAGCGCCTCGGCCGGCAACTGCGTGAAATCTTGCGGCGGGACGAACAGCGCCGCGTCCTGCGGCGTCTCCTTGACCCCGCGCAGCTCCATCGCGACGGTCGTGCGATGGCCCTGGGGCGCGGTCACGCTGCCTTGCAGCTTCATCAGCACGCCATGCCGGCTGAACCAGGCGAAGCCGTCGGCCACCGTGCCGTCGTGCGCCGTCGTGTGGATCGCGTATTTGGTGGTCGCGATGCCGTCCACGACATCGTCGCCGACGCGCGTCTTCTTCAGCGCCGGGCTGTCCAGCACGATCATCATCGGCGGTAACGGAAACGCGACGAAGCTCCGGAGCGCCGGCACGACGAGCCATCCCTCGTCTTGATTGCCGTCGAGGATGAATGCGTCCGCCATGCCGAACAGATGCTCTTCCTGCTGCTCCTTGCCGGCGATGTGATGGACGGTCCCGACATAGGTTCGTCCGTTGACCGTGGTGGTGCGGGTCGCGCTGTAGGAGACCGGCGCATCGAGCAGCGATTCGGCCTGGCTGGCGCCGGCCGCGCCCAGCGCCCATGCCAGAACGGCGAGACCGAGAACCCTGTGGAACGTGGTGCGCATGGTCCGTCCTTGCCTGCGCCGTAGTCTTGCTACGGTTTTGCGGCAATTCAACGGCGCCGGCCCACCATCGGCGTCAAGGCCGCCCGGCGGCGAGCCGCCGGGATCGCGCGCCGCGGCCGGGGCGGCCGGAAAGCGTTTTGTCCGACTCGGGTTTGCCGCTACGCT
>JBAVMB010000279.1:0-2425 GCA_049689615.1 Allostellaceae bacterium | reverse complement strand
GGATTGAGCTAAATCAAGGTGTCGACAGTATTACACGCGATCATGCATCGCGAATGCTGGAAACTATTTCCGAGCAAAAAAGGATTCCGAACGTGCCTGCCCACAATCCCGATATCGCCAAAGGGCTCGACGACATCGCCGATATGCTCGAGCTCGAGGATGGCAATCCTTTCCGCGTGCGCGCCTACCGCAATGCCGCGCGCGTGGTCCGCGGTCTTGGCACCGAAGTCGCGGCCATGTTGAAGCGCGGCGACGACCTCTCCGAATTGCCGGGGATCGGCAAGGACCTCGCCGAAAAGATTCGGACGTTCGCCGAAACCGGCCATCTGCCGTTGCTCGATCAACTCCGGCGGGCCACGCCAGCGATCGCAACGGAACTGCTCAGGTTTCCTGGCATGGGACCGAAGCGCGTCAATACGCTTTGTCACGAGCTCGATATTCACACGCTGGCGCAGTTGCACCGCGCTGTGCTCGACGGCCGCGTCCGTGCGCTGCCGGGATTTGGCGCCGGCATCGAAGAACGACTGCGCCAAGCGCTCGAAACGCGCGCCAAAACGCCGTCACGCTGGAAATTGGCGATTGCCGAAAGCTACGTCGAGCCGTTGCTCGCGTGGCTGCGCGGCGCGCCACGCGTCGAGGCAGTTATCGTTGCCGGCAGCTACCGACGCCGCCAGGAGACGGTCGGCGACATCGACATCCTTGTCATCGCTGCCACTGGCGCGCCGGTGGCGAAGCGCTTCACCGATTACGAAGAGGTCAAGCAAATCGTCGCGCGTGGCAAAACCCGCGCCACCGTGATGCTCAAATCGGGCCTCCAAGTCGATCTGCGCGTCGTTCCTGCAAATTGCTATGGCTCGGCGCTGCATTATTTTACCGGCAGCAAGGCCCATAGCATCGCCATCCGTAGGCTCGGCCAGCAACGCGGCCTGAAGATCAACGAATACGGCGTGTTCCGCAAAAATCGGCGCATCGGCGGCGAAACCGAAGCGGAGGTCTACCGTGCCGTCGGCCTTCCTTATATTGAACCTGAGTTGCGCGAAAATCGCGGCGAGATTGAGGCCGCCGCCGCGGGTAAGCTGCCGAAGCTGGTCGAACTCACCGATCTCCGCGGTGACCTGCATGCCCATACCGTCGCCACCGACGGCCACAATACGCTGCCCGAAATGGCGCAAGCGGCGCGCGAGCGCGGATTCGAATACCTCGCGATCACCGAGCATTCGAAGCGGCTTACGATGGCGCATGGTCTCAACACGCAACGGCTGCTGAAGCAAGCGGAAGCCATCGACCGCTTCAACGCCACCAAACCCAAAATTACGGTCCTCAAGGGCATCGAGGTGGACATTCTCGAGGACGGCAAACTCGATCTGCCGGACGCGGTTCTCGGCCGCCTCGATCTCGTGGTCGCCGCTGTGCACAGTCGCTTCAATCTGTCGCGCGAAAAGCAGACCGAGCGCGTTTTGCGCGCGATGGAACGCCCGCATTTCACCATCTTCGCGCACCCGAGCGGGCGGCTTATCGGCGAGCGCGAGCCCTACGACGTTGACATGACACGCATAATCGCTGCGGCCAAGCAGCGCGGCTGCTTCATCGAACTCAACGCGCATCCGGACCGCTTGGATTTGATCGACGCGCACTGCCGAATGGCCAAGGAAGCCGGCGTGCTGGTGAGCATCGCAACCGACGCCCACCGGACTGAGGAACTAGGCAATCTGCGCTTCGGCGTCTTTCAGGCCCGGCGTGGATGGCTGGAGAAAGGCGATGTGCTCAACACGCGCTCGTTGGCGGCTTTGCGCCCGCTGCTTGCGCGCACGATGCAATAGGGCCGTTTCTGATAAACGCCCGGTGACGCGTGCTGATGTAGCGAGCGCTAAGGCCGTGTGGCGTGGCTTTTGACGTCGCCGCGTGCGATCCGCGCGTGGTCTTCGAGCTGCCGACGCGCGGCGTCGAAGGCGTCGCGGACGGCGACCATGATGTCCTCATGGGCCTGATGCTCCGGTGGATCACGGCGGACGACGATTTCGTGACCCGGCACGGTCAGGTCGATCGCCAAATGATAGATGTTACCCTGTTGATGGCGTCGCGTGCTCGCCTCAACGACAACCCGGCAGCCAATGATCCGGCCAAAAAACTGCTCGAGCTCGGCGACGCGTTCGCGGATATGTGTTTCAACCGCCGGCGACGGCGCCATCTTGCGGAAGGTGATCTGGGTCGGAATTTGCATGTGAGCATCCCGTTGAATACACGAACAATGATCGGGGATGGCCCGCTTGCCGGCCTTGATTCAGATCAATGCGCTTCGGGCCCATTGGTTGATCCTGTCTCAACTGGGATAGGAGGATGATATGCCGGACGACGTCAAACCAACCCAGGAACCGGGATCTGCGGCCTGGACCAAGGCATGGGGCGCCGACTTTGCGCCGACCTA
>JBAVMB010000278.1:0-1998 GCA_049689615.1 Allostellaceae bacterium | reverse complement strand
CGCGCACGCAGACGACCAGAAGGCGACGAAGGAGCAAGCGCAGTATCAGGACCACCCCAAGGGTCAGCAGCGCTGCGAGATCTGCGTCAACTTCCAGCCGCCGAACCGCTGCGCGTTCGTCCAGGGCGACATCAGCCCGAAAGGCTGGTGCCAGTTCTTCGCCGCGCGCGACAACGCGCACTGAGCACGGCGGCTATTTCTTGCGGAACTGGTCGAGGGTGACGACTTCGGCGCTCTTTTCCGCCGGCTTGTCGCCGGTTTTGTCGTCGGCCTTGGCGCGCTTCTCGGCCTTGTCGGCTTTGCCGGCGCGCGGCTTTTCGAGCCGCGTCGGCCCCTCAGCCTTGGCCGGCTCGTCCTCGGCCTGCTCATTGGCCGGCGCCACCTGCTGGAATTGAAGGCCGAACTTCACCGCCGGATCGGCGAAGGACAAAATCGCCTCGAACGGAATCACCAGCCGCTCCGGCTTGCCGGCGAAGCTCAGCGTCACGCCGAAGCGTTCTTCCTCGACGTCGAGGTCCCAGAACTGGTGCTCGAGCACGATGGTCATATCCTCGGAGTGCTTGGCGCGTAGGCTCGGCGGGATCTCCACGCCTTCGAAGCCGGTTTTGAAGGTGATGTAGAAGTGATGCGCACCCGGCAGGCCGTTGGCGGCGGCGCGGGCCAGCGCCTCGCGCACGACGCCGCGGAGCGCGGCCTCGACCAACTTGTCGTATCGCAGAAGGTCTTTCACGCGCGCACTCCCCGCAAAATCAGTGGGGGGCTTCTGTTGCCCGGTGCCCCCCGAACCGCGCTTGCTTAGAGACTAAGCAGCGAGTGCGATAGAGTTATCGTTCGCACTTAGGTTTTGGCCCGATAACGGCGGTACCATGCCGGGCAAAAGACGTACCTTTACCGCGCGCGTCGATCCTAGTTCGCCCCCATGACGGTGCGGAGACGATCGCTCCGCGAAACTGGTGGAGGCGCCGGGTACTGCCCCCGGGTCCGCAACGCTTATTCCATACGCTGTTTATCGCCATAGCTGGTTGCCCAGCACCTTCAATATAGGCGCTTTCACGTCGCCTCAAAAGGGGCGGCGAGTCGGCCTTTGCGCGCCCGCTGCGCGCCGCTAGAGTCGCCGCCCATGCCGCTTACGCCCGAACAACAGGCCGAAATCGACCGCCAGCGCGCCGAGGCTCAGCCGACGCGGCGCGCGGTCTCGCCGGGTCTGGAAGAGATTCTTTACCAAGCCATTCCAGTGCTCGATCACGGCTTCGTCCGCGTCATCGACTATATGGGCGACGACGCCGCCGTGGTTCAGGCGGCGCGCGTCTCCTACGGCAAGGGGACGAAGAAGGTGACCGAGGATCGCGGCCTCATCCACTATCTGCTGCGCCACCGGCACACGACGCCGTTCGAGATGTGCGAGATCAAGTACCACGTCAAGCTGCCGATTTTCGTCGCGCGGCAGTGGATCCGCCATCGCACCGCCAACGTCAACGAATACTCGGCGCGCTATTCGATCCTCGACAACGAGTTCTATGTGCCGGCGCCCGAGCAGCTCGCGGCACAATCCTCGACCAACCGCCAGGGCAGGGGCGACGTGCTGCCGCCGGATCAGGCGGCGCGCGTGCTCGATCTGCTGCGGCGCGATGCGGCCGAGGCCTATCGCGGCTATGTCGAGATGCTGAACGAGGACGATGCCGGCAAGGTCATTGACGAGAAGCGAACCGGTCTCGCGCGCGAGCTCGCGCGCATGAATCTCTCACTGAATTTTTATACGCAGTGGTACTGGAAGACCGACCTGCACAACCTGCTCAATTTCCTGAGCCTGCGCGCCGACGCACACGCGCAATACGAGATCCGCGTCTATGCCGAAGCGATGATCGCCACGCTCGAGAAATGGGTCCCGATCACGGCCGAGGCGTTCCGCCAGCACCGGCTCGGCGGCGCGCATCTCTCGGCCAATGCGCTTGCCGTGGTGAAGAAGCTGCTCGCTGGCGAGAAGGTGACGCAGGAATC
>JBAVMB010000277.1:0-2189 GCA_049689615.1 Allostellaceae bacterium | reverse complement strand
GTCGATGGCAAACCGCGTGTCGCAGGCCTGCTCAGCTTTCTTGCGAGCCGGGGGATCGAAGTGCCTACAGGGGAACTGGGAGATCGGGCCGAACAGGGAACCGTCCATGGGCTTGCCAGCCGCAAAGATCAGTTTTTCGCTGAGCTTCTGGCGCGCGAAGGCGTACACATATTCGCTTCATCTGTGAGTCTTCTTCGCGAGGCCCGCAGCCGTGGCGTACAGTTGGCGGTTGCTTCATCTAGCCACCATTGCCAAGAAATTCTGCAGGCTGCGCATTTGACGCCGTTCTTCAATGTGCGCGTGGACGGGATCGATATTGATCGTCTCGGTCTGAGCGGCAAGCCAGCTCCCGACATGTTCCTTGAAGCCACACGTCGGCTCGGCGTCCACCCAGCGCGTGTCGTAGTGTTCGAGGATGCTACGTCCGGCGTAGCCGCAGCTCGGGCAGGAGGTTTCGGCCTTGCGATCGGGATAGGGCAGCATACGCACGCAAAAGCATTGTTAGAGAGCGGTGCAGATCACGTCGTAGCAGACCTTAGTGAAGTGTATTTGCAGGGGGATCGTCGAATTCGCTCGCCTTAACTTCTCCATTGCCCGCTTTGACGGTGTGAGCGAAATCATCTGCAGGTACGCGACCTGCGCAAGCCACCTGTACTATGCTCCGTGGGCGGCGGGCCGCCCCGCTTCGGTCGGTGTTAGGTAAGTTTGGCGCGATGATGGCAGTGCATTCGGTCTCATACAGCAACAACGTATCACGTTAGCGCGCTTCTATGAGCCTCGCTTGACAGCTTCCCTCGCGGCGACGTGCTGTTTGACCACCATAAAACTGTCCGGGCTGACCGAGATCGAATCGATTCCGCAGTCGACCAGGAAATCGGCAAATTCGGGATGGTCGCTCGGCGCCTGACCGCATAGGCCGACTTTGGAGCCAGCCTTGTGGGCCTCTTCGATGACGTTGCGGATCATCCATTTCACAGCCTCGTCCTGTTCGTCAAACAGTTCCGCCAACTCGGCCGAATCGCGATCGACGCCCAAAGTGAGCTGCGTGAGATCGTTGCTGCCGATCGAGAAGCCGTCAAAGCGCTGGGCAAAAGCCTTGGCCAGGACAACATTCGAGGGTATCTCACACATGACGTACACCTGCAAACCGTTTTCGCCCCGGCGCAACCCGTTTTCGGCCATCACCCCCAGTACGCGATCGGCCTCCTTGGTGGAGCGGCAAAACGGAATCATGACGATGACGTTGCGAAACCCCATCTCCTCGCGCAGACGGTGGATGGCGCGGCATTCCAAAGCAAAACCATCGCGATAGCGAGGCGAATAATACCGGGAGGCGCCACGGAACCCGAGCATTGGATTTTCCTCCTCTGGTTCGAACTGGGCGCCGCCAATCAAGTTTGCGTATTCGTTCGTCTTGAAATCGCTCATGCGCACGATCACGACGTTCGGGTAAAAGGCGGCGGCGATACGAGCGAGCCCCTGGGCGAGCCGGTCGACGAAGTAGTCGGTCTTGTCGGCGTAGCCGGCAGTCAGTTCAGCGATAGCTGCTTTGGCAGCCTGATCCTTGAGGGCGTCGTAATGCACCAGCGCCATCGGATGAACCTTGATATGGGTGCTGACGACAAATTCCATGCGGGCAAGCCCAATCCCGTCGGTCGGCATGCGCCACCAGCGGAACGCGGCGGCCGGATTTGCCATATTGAGCATCACCTTAGTGTGCGTGGCCGGTATCTTGGAAAAATCGATTTCGTTGCTTTCGAAATCGGCGATCCCCTCATAGATGAATCCTTCATCGCCTTCCGCGCAAGAGACAGTGATCTCCTGCTCATCGTGCAGCACGCGCGTGCCCACCTCGGTTCCAACGACCGCCGGCACACCCAGTTCGCGGCTAATGATGGCGGCATGCGACGTGCGCCCGCCATGATCGGTAATGATAGCTGCTGCGCGCCGCATGATTGGCACCCAGTCGGGATCAGTCGCGCGCGTGACCAGAATAGTACCGTCTAAGAAACGGGAAATGTCCTTCGGGCTTTCGATCAAGCAGACCCGTCCCGCTGCCACCGCATCGCCGATGCTCAAACCGGAGAGAAGACGACGACCCTTCGATTTGATGCGATAGGAACGCAGTGTGCTGGTCTCACGCCGGGACTGCACGGTTTCCGGTCGCGCCTGCACAATGAATAATTCAC
>JBAVMB010000276.1:0-2219 GCA_049689615.1 Allostellaceae bacterium | reverse complement strand
CGCTACCCGCCGCGCGTGGCCATCGCAGATCGTCGCCGTCACCTTCACCAACAAGGCGGCGCTTGAGATGCGCGAGCGGCTCGAACGGCTCATCGGCCAGGCCGCTGAGGGCCTGTGGCTCGGCACCTTCCACTCGATCGCGGCACGTATCCTGCGCCGCCACGCCGAAATCGTCGCCCTCAAGCCGAACTTCACCATCCTCGACGCCGACGACCAGCTGCGCTTGGTGAAGCAGGTCGCCGCCGCAGAAGGCATCGACGAGAAGCGCTGGCCGGCGCGCACCATCCTGGGCGCGATCGAGCGCTGGAAGGATCGCGGCCTCGCGCCCGACAAGGTCACCGATCCGGGCGACCTCGCCGACGGCCGCGCGCTCAAGATCTATCGCCAGTATCAGGAACGGCTGCAAACGGTGAACGCCGCCGATTTCGGCGACCTGCTACTCCATAACCTGACCATTTTCCAGACGCGGCCTGAAATCGTTGCCGAATACCAGGAGCGTTTCCGTTACATCCTGGTCGACGAATATCAGGACACTAACGTCGCGCAATATCTGTGGCTGCGGCTGTTGGCGCAGAAATACAAGAACCTGTGCTGCGTCGGCGACGACGACCAGTCGATCTATTCCTGGCGCGGTGCCGAGATCGGCAACATCTTGCGTTTCGAGAAGGATTTTCCCGGTGCACAGATCGTCCGGCTCGAGCAAAATTACCGCTCGACGCCGCACATTTTGGCGGCGGCGTCGGCGCTGATCGCCAAGAACGAAGGCCGCCTTGGCAAGACGCTGTGGACCACCGCCAACGAAGGCGAACGCGTTTTGCTGCGCGGCCTGTGGGACGGCGAGGAAGAGGCGCGCTGGGTTGGCGACGAGATCGAGAGCCTGCAACGCAAGCGCGAGCGGCTATCGCAGATCGCGATATTGGTACGCGCCGGCTTCCAGACGCGCGAGTTCGAAGAGCGATTCATCCAGATGGGCCTCCCTTATCGGGTCGTCGGCGGTCCGCGCTTTTACGAGCGGCAGGAAATCCGTGACGCGCTGGCCTATCTGCGCCTGATGAACCAGCCGGCCGACGATTTTGCCTTCGAGCGGGTCGTCAACACACCGCGCCGCGGCATCGGCACCCAGACGCTGCAGGCGCTACACCATCTGGCGCGCAGCGAGCGGATTTCGCTGAGCGACGCAGCAGCGCGGCTGATCGCCACTGACGAGCTCAAGCCGGCGGCGCGCAAGGCGCTGGGCGGCTTCCTCACCGACCTGGCGCGCTGGCGCGGCGTGGCGCAGACGATGCCGCACACCGAGCTGGTCCAGATTGTTCTCGACGAATCGGGCTATACGGCGATGTGGCAGGCCGACAAATCGCCCGACGCGCCCGGCCGGCTCGAGAACCTGAAAGAGCTGGTCGCGGCGATGGACGAGTTCGAGAACCTCCCTGGCTTTCTCGACCATGTCAGCCTGGTCATGGAAAACGCCGGGCAGAGCGGTGGCGATATGGTCAGCCTGATGACGCTGCACAGCGCCAAGGGTCTCGAATTCGACATCGTCTTCCTGCCCGGCTGGGAGGAAGGTTTGTTCCCGAACCAGCGCTCGCTCGACGAACGCGGCATGAAGGGTCTGGAGGAGGAGCGGCGGCTGGCCTATGTCGGGCTGACACGCGCCCGGCGCCGCGCCTATGTCGCCTATGCCGCCAATCGGCGCATTCACGGCCAATGGCAGACGACGCTGCCGTCGCGTTTCATTGCCGATTTGCCGCAGGCCCATACCGAGATGAACGCCGAGCCGGGCTTGCAGCCGCGCGCCGCGAGCCTTGCGCCCACGGCGCTGGATGAAGACTGGCAGCCGACGCCGTTGCTGCGCCGCCGGCCCGAACTGGCGCGGTTGCTGATGCAGGGACGGCACGATATACCGCCGCCGCCTAACACCGGCGTCAAGTTCGCCGCCGGCGACCGTGTCTTCCACCGCAAATTCGGTCTCGGCACGGTGCGCGCTGCCGACGGCGGCAAGCTGTCGATCGCGTTCGATCAGGCCGGCGACAAGATGGTGATGGACAGTTTCGTGGAGAAGGCGTGAAGGCCGGCGCGCTCTGGCGGGTCAGCGTCGACGTCGCCGATGCCGAAGACGCCGAAGCCGCGCTGGCGGCGCTCGACGGAATGTGCGGCGCAGTCAGCGCCTTCGAACAGCCAGCTGGCGGCTGGCGGGTCGAGGGTCTGGCGCTGACGCCGCC
>JBAVMB010000275.1:0-2959 GCA_049689615.1 Allostellaceae bacterium | reverse complement strand
CCACTGCCAAGGGCCGCCGCGTCGTCGCGGCCTAACCGTCCCGTTTGATACCGCTCAGCAGGGCCGCTCCCAGGGGCGGCCCTTTTCGTTCGTTTTTCCAGACTCAGATTGTGACGGTCAGCCCCTTACCCACTCACTCAACTGCCGCCATACGATGGTAGGCGCGTCGCGCGCCACCACCATGCCGATATGGTCGCATGACGCCCGCGAAGGCATGGATGGCCGGGTCTTCGCCCGGCCATGACGAAAAGGGAAAGGAGCCCTCACCTCCGGCGCTATGCGTCGAGAGTCACCCCCACCCCAACCCTCCCCCTTCAAGGGGGAGGGTAAAAAAAGGAGGGGGCGAGGGTAGATAAAAATGCGACGGCGCTTCTGTCCGCGCGCGAAAAAGGCGAGGATAGGCGACAAGGAGGCAGATCATGCGCACAAAGACTGTCGCGATTATTGGGCTGCTCCTGTTATCGGCGTCGGCCAGCGCCGCACGGGCCAGCGCCACCGACGATTATAATCGCTGCGCCGCCTTGCAGGATTCCAAGGCGTCGGTTGCCTGTATCGAGACCCTGGCGGAAAGCGGAAACGCCCTGGCCCAGCTCGCGCTGGGCGGATTCTACGCCGGCGGCTACGGCGTGCCGCAAGACCCGCAGCAGGCGGCTGTCTGGTATCAAAAATCCGCCGAGCAAGGAAACGCGGCCGCCATGAGCAAGCTTGGCGACGCCTATCTCACGGGAACCGGTGTCCCGCAGGACGATGGCAAGGCGGCTTCCTGGTTTGGCAGAGCCGCGAGCGAAGGCGATCCATGGTCGCTCGAGATGCTTGGTTCGCTGTATGAAGCGGGCAAAGGCGTCGGGCAGGATTATACCAAGGCGTATCAGTGGTACGACATCGCCGCCGCCAGGGGCGATCCGCATGCCGCCGCGCTGCGCGACGATCTCGCGCAGAAAATGACCGCCGAGCAAATCGCCGCGGCGAAAAACGGCGCGAGCGAATGGCTCGCACAATCGGCGATGCAGGCGGCCACCGCGCACGACGCCGCGCTCTCCCAGGCCGTGGACGCTTGCGTCGCGGTCGTGCGCGGCACAAACGCGTCGCCGTTCTATGCGAACTTCCAAGCAGCCTATCAGGTCGCATCGGGAACGATCGAATACCGGGACGGCGACGAACAAGGCCCGCTCGCCGCGTTTCAGCAATGCATGGCGGCGAAGGGATACGGCGTGGACGCGACCCGAGCCCGATAACCGAGCGACACGGTCAGCGCGCCGGGCGTTACGCGACGGACTGAGCGGAACCGTCGAACCCTGCATCAACATTCACCCCCACCCGACCCCCCTCGAGGGGGAGGGAATGGGAGGGGGGACGTGGCGCTAGGCGTGCGCCTTCACCCACTCGCTGAGCTTTCCCCACGCCGCTTTCGGCGCGTCGCGCGCCACCACCATGCCGATATGGCCCAACGGCGGCGTCATCACCGTCGCCTTGGGCAGCGCGGTGCCGAGCGCCTTGGCGCTGAGCGGCGGCACGATGCGGTCGGTCGCCGGCAGGATAACGAGGCTGGGCACCGCGATCTGTTCGGGCACGATCGGCTTGCCGCCGACGCGCCATTCGCCGCTTCCGGGGCGATCCTCGCCATACCATTCGCGCAGACATTCGAGCGCCGAGGGCAGCGCCAGCGCGACGCCGTCGTTGAGCCAGTCCTCCAGCGCGACGAAGCCCAAGGCGGCGGGGCCTTCGCTTGCCAACTCGGCAAACCTTGTGAATTTCTTCACCGCCAGGAGCGGATCGAGCGACGCGAAGAGCGCCTGAAGCACGTCCACCGGCACCTCGCCGAGATTGGCGAACGACGCGGCGAACGGATCGGCCATCGCGCCCAGAAGCTTCGCATGGTCCGCGCGCTCGGCATGGAAGGCCCAGGGCACGGCGAGGAGCGCCAGCGAGGACACCAGATCCGGCCGCCGCGCGGCGAGCGCCACGGCGAAAAGCCCGCCCATGCAATAGCCGAGGACGCAGAGCTTTTGTCCGCCCGATGCCGTGACGGCGGCTTCGGCCGCGCGCTCGAGCCGCACGATGTAATCGGTGAGATTGAATTTGCGCTCGGCCACGGGCGCGTCCCAATCCACCGCGAAGGAACGGATGCCCTGACCGGCCAAGTGCCGCAGCAGGCTGTTGCCGTTCGCGAGATCGAGAATGTAGTAGCGGTTGATGAGCGACGGCACGGCGAGGAGCGGCGCACCGCCGGCGGGCGAATAATCCAACAGGCGCGTCGTGCCTTCCTGCCACAAGAGCGGCATGTCGGGCAGCGCGCGGCGATAGGGATGGTGGCGGTAGCGGTCGATCCCGGTCAGGAACAGGTCGGCACGGCGGCGCAGCTCGCGCTCGAGCGCCGCAGGAAAATCAGCGGCGGCGCCGTCGAGGCCCTTGAGGCTTTGCGCGAGCGCGTTTGCCTCGATTGCGAGGTGCGGACTCCAGGGCAGCGAGCCGGTCTTCCAGAGCGGCAAGGCGGCCTGCGAGGAGAGCCAGGTCAGGCTGGCGTTGGCGAGATGCAGCGCCAGCGGGCGCGGACCCTGCCGCGGCGGCGGCCGATTGGAAGGCGCGGGTGAATTCATCGACGGCGCGGTGCGCTCCCTCCGGCGTGGCGGGTCCTTGGCCGGGTTGCGGCCAGAGCGGCGAAAGCCCGGCCACCAGCGCCGCCATGCCCTGGGAGAAGGCGGGATCGGCCGCCATCGCCGTCAACTGATCCTGCCACAGCTCGACATAGCGGCGGGCGAGCGCGGCGAGATCGGGCGGTTCCCCCATGGGGGCAATTATAGAGGGATTCACCACGGAGACACAGAGGACACGGAGAACCGCACCGTTATAGGTCCGTCATGCCCGGACTTGTTCCGGGCATCCATGTTTCCAAGGCGTGGATGGCCGGGTCAGGCCCGGCCATGACGAAAGGAACAAATCACCACGGAGACACAGAGGA
>JBAVMB010000274.1:0-3675 GCA_049689615.1 Allostellaceae bacterium | reverse complement strand
AGATTGCCCAGTTGGGCAGCACCGGCCGCAGCACTGGCCCCCATCTCCATTACGAAATTCGTCTCGACGGTCGACCGGTCAACCCCGAGAAGTTCCTGGAGGCTGGCAAAAATGTGGTTCAAGCGAGCGCACACTAGTCCGGCCGGCCACGGTTTCTCGAGCGGCGACGGTCGGCGTTCCGTGCCGTCGATCCTCAGCACCGGACTCAAGCTCGAAGGCGATATCGTGAGCGACGGCGAGGTCCACATCCTCGGCCACCATTCGGGCAATATCGTCGCGCGCCGGGTCACGATCGGCGAGGGTGGCGCGGTCACGGGCACCATCGAGGCCGAGAACGTCGTTATCAACGGCGCGCTTTCAGGTCGCGTCTCGGCCACCAGCGTTGTGCTCGGCCGCGCGGCCTCGGTCACCGCGGATGTCGTCTACGTCCAGATGCGGGTGGAACCGGGCGCTTCGTACGAAGGCTACAGTCGCCGTGTCGACGCCATCGATACTTTCGCCGCAGAGCAGATGCAGCTGTCGCCGCCGCTGCGTCAGCAGATTGAACGCCTGCGTACGCCGCACGCCGAAGTCGCCGGCAACGCCGACTAGCTAGCCGGCGCCGCGTTCGAGGGCGCTTTCGAACATTTCTCGGTCGACGTTGCCGCCCGAAGCGACGACCACGATGCATTTTTCCGCGTCACCGAGCTTGCCCGCCAAGACTGCGGCCAGCGCCGCGGCGCCTCCCGGTTCCAGCACCAGCTTGAGGTCGGTGAACGCGACCGCCATTGCGTGGCGGACGTCGTCGTCGGTGATCGTCAGACTTCCGGCCAGATGGCGTTGCGCGATCGTAAATGGCAGCGCACCCGGCATCGGTGCCAGCAGACAATCGCAAATCGATCGCCCGCCGGTACTATTGGCGATGCGATGTCCGGCCGCGAGCGAGCGGCGCATATCGTCGAAGTCCTCGGGTTCCGCGGCATAGACGCGGACCTTCGGCCGTACGGCAGCGACAGCAAGAGCGATTCCGCCGACCAGGCCACCGCCGCTGCACGGTGCAACGACCGCGTCCGGCGTGCAGCCGAGTTCTTTTGCCTGACGGATGATCTCGAGCCCAACCGTGCCTTGGCCGACGATGACGCGCATATCGTCGAACGGCGGGATGAGCGCCGCCTGTTGTTCGCGCGCGATACGCTCGGCGATCGCCTCCCGGCTTTCGCGGTAGCGGTCGTAAGGCACGATCGTTGCGCCGTAGGCGCGCGTATTCGCCGTCTTGATCGTCGGCGCGTCGGCCGGCATGACGATCGTCGCGGGTATGCCCAAATGTTGTGCTGCGGCCGCCACGCCTTGTGCGTGATTGCCCGACGAGAAGGCGACGACACCGCGCTTGCGTGTTTCGGCATCAAGCGAGAGCAGCGTATTGAGAGCGCCGCGAAACTTGAATGAACCCGTGCGCTGCAGCGTCTCGGCTTTGACGAGAACGCGCCGGCCGACGCGAGCGTCGAGCATCGACGAAAACAACAGGGGCGTTACGACGGCTTGGCCGGACAGGCGCTGCGCGGCAGCCTCGATCGTCGTGATATCGGGCAAGGGCGAAACCGCGTCGTCAGCCATTGCTAAATCCCGAGGAGCGGCGGCAGTTCGTCGAGCCGCTTAATCTGAGCGATCGGCTGCGCGGGCAATCGTTCCCGTTTCGCGTCGGCGCGATTGACCCAGATGGCTTTTAGGCCGAACGCACTCGCGCCGGCAACGTCCCAGCCATTCGACGAAACGAAACAAATTCGCTCAGGCTTGACGCCAAGTCGGTCGACCGCAAGCCGATAGACGCGCGGATGCGGCTTATAGAGTCCGATTTCTTCGACCGACAGAATGAGATCGAGCAGCGTCCCCAGGCCGGCCGATTTGACCGCGGCGGCCAGCATCTTCGGCGTGCCGTTGGACAGGACCGCCGCCCGACAGTTTGTGCGGCGCAGTGCTGCGAGTGCGACTTGCGCATCGGGATACGCCGCTAGTTCGAGATAGAGGTCCATCAGCCGCGCCTTGAGGCTGTTGTCCGCGATGCCCAGCGTGTCCATCGCGAAATCGAGCGCTTCGCCCGTGACCTGCCAGAAATCGGCGTGCCGGCCCATGAGGCTGCGCAGCCACGTATATTGCAGCTGCGACGTGCGCCATTGCGCCGCCAAAGCGTCGGCCTTGTCGCCGAGGACGTCGGCGCAGCGCTTGGCCGCCGTGCCAACGTCGAACAACGTGCCATAGGCGTCGAAGACGCAGGCGTCGATCGTGCTCAGTTCGAGGTGCGCCATATCAGCGTTTCAGATCACTAGCGAGGGTGAACGCAAACCCGGTCTGGCCGAGGCGCATACGATAGATCTGCAAATTCTCGAGCACACGCTGCACGTAATTGCGTGTTTCGGAATAAGGGATCGATTCGACCCAGTCGATGACGTTCACGCCATCCGCGCGTGGATCGCCATAGAGGCTCATCCAATCTTTCACATGCGACGGTCCGGCGTTATAGGCGGCAATCGCCAGCACGTATGATCCCGAGAATTGCGCCAGTAACTGATTGAGATAGGCGCGTCCGAGTGTGACGTTGTAGCGCTGGTCGGTCGTCAGGCGCTTTTGCGAGAACCGGAGGTGCAGCGCCTTGGCGATAAGGCTGGCCGTGTGCGGCATCAGTTGCATCAGGCCGCGTGCACCGACTCGGCTAATCGCCTCATGCGCAAACGCACTTTCCTGCCGTGTCATCGCCAACAGAAGCGGCGTCTCAACATTGCCGCCTTTCGGCAGAGGCGGGATGGGATAACCCTCGGCAATAAGGTTGATGCCGGCATAGCTGGCGCGCTTCGCGGCTTCGACCTCGAGATCGGAGCGGCCGATCTCGCGGCCCAAGTGCGCCATCAGCATATATTGCGCGGGCGTCGCCGCACGTCCGAGCAAGTGCCGGAAGAATGGCGTGACGACTTCGTCGGCGCCAGCGTCCGCGAGATCGCGAGTGAGCCGCACCAGTTCGAAGCGGTTGAACGACCTGGTTTCGATAACGGAGGGTTGCGGCTCAGGCACGGATTGAATGGCTTTGACGCCAGGCATCGAAGCGGCCAGCTGGCCGTAGTATGTCGTGAATCGTTCGGCCGCGGTGTCGAACCACGCCGCTGCAAGCTGGTGGTAATCCCTGGCTTCGGCGGCACGGCCGGCCCAATAGGCGCCGCGCGCCAGCGTAATCGGCAGGGTTCCGGCATCGTAGAGCTTGACGAAATGGGCGTAAGCGACATCCGGCTGATGCAGAAAGCGTAGCGCAAGCCATCCCGACAGGAACTCGAGCTCGGCGAAATTCTGGCCAGTCGTCGCTTGGTGCTGCTCGGCGACGCGATAGGCGATATCGGGGCGTCCCATGGCCAGCGCGCGCCGGGCCATGATCTGGCGTTCGTTCGCCCATTGCGCCGCGTGCGCCGGATCCGGCGGGGCGACCACCAGAAGGTCGAGCGCGCCATCGTCCAGGTTCTTGACCTGGCGCCAACGAACGCGGTCGTACAGTAGACCAGGGTCGTTGCGATATTCCGGCGGCACGCGATCGACGAGGCTGTCGGCATCGCCCGCGAATGTCATCAACGCCAAACGCGCCTCGGCCACGGCGCGCGGACCAGCCGGCACGAGCGGCAGGACACGTTGCGCCGCCGCCACGTCGCCGTTCCACAA
>JBAVMB010000273.1:0-4484 GCA_049689615.1 Allostellaceae bacterium | reverse complement strand
GGCTGCGGATGGTCGCTGAGCGAATTGAGGTAGGCGATGATGTCGGCACGATCTTTGGCCTTCTCGTCGCCGGCGAACGTCATCTTGGTGCCGGCCGCGAAATGCTGCGGATCGGCCAGCCAGTCATTGAGGTTGTCGACGGTCCAGGTCTGGCCCTTGCCCTTGGCCTTGAGCGCATCGGAGAAAGCGTACCCGTCGCGGCCCTCGGCGATCGGCGCACCGACGATGCCGTAGAGGTTGGGACCGATCTTGTTGGCGCCGCCCTTATCGAAGGTATGGCACGTCTGGCAGACCGAGGTGTGCGCCTTGCCAGCTTCGATGCTGGCGCTGGCGAGCATCGGTTCGATCGGCTGCGGGCCGGCTGGCGTCTGCGCGCTCGACTTGGCTTCGGGTGCCGCCGCGACCTCGTAGGCGTTCTTCTTGAGCGGCGTCGGCTCGACCAGCTTGGAGGCGATAATGCCCGACACCATGGCGACGATCATCGCCACAAGTATCGCGCCCGCGACTTTGTTCATCTCGAAGGACATGCGAAACTCGATCCCCTGGTGCGGCTCGGCCGGCAGGAAACTCAATTTCCTGCGCCAACTCAAACGAAATCTGCCGGAAAAAGGCCGGTTGCAGGGGCCGGCTTCCATGCGGCATAACGCCGCAATTCCAGTCGCGCCCCGCCACACATCCGGAATCCGAAAGCCAAAGCCCTGAAGCCGATCATTCTCATCCCTGCTCGTCTGGCCTCGACGCGCCTGCCCGATAAACCGCTGGCGATGATCGGCGACGCGCCGATGATCGTGCAGGTCTGGCGGCGCGCGACCGAAGCCGCGATCGGACCGGTCGTGATCGCCGCCGCCGATGCGGCCATCGTCGATGCGGTGGTGCGCGCCGGCGGCCGTGCGGTGTTGACGTCTCCGGATCATCCGTCGGGTTCAGATCGCATCTTCGAAGCGCTGCAGGCGCTCGATCCAGGCGCGACACACGACGTGGTGGTGAACGTGCAAGGCGACCTGCCGCTGCTCGATCCGCGAGCGATCCGTGCCGCGCTGACGCCGCTTGCCGATCCCGCGTGCGACATCGCGACACTCGCCGCAACGCTCGAGCCGGGGGAAATCGAGTCCAACAGTGTCGTCAAGCTGTGGGCGAATTTCGGCGGCAAGATCATCGCGCGTGCCCTCGCCTTCTCGCGCGGTGCCACGCCGCCGCCTGCTGGCGGCACACCCCAGCACCATATCGGGCTTTACGCCTATCGCCGCGCGGCTCTGGCCCGTTTCGTCGCACTGCCGCCCAGCGCCAACGAGAAGCGCGATAATCTGGAACAGCTGCGCGCGCTCGACGCCGGCATGCGCATCGACGCCGCGCTCGTTGACGCGGTGCCGTTCGGCGTCGATACTCCCGCGGACCTCGAACGCGCCCGTGCGCTGATGCGGACGTGGCCGGACCCCGCCCGCTCATGACCGCCAACCGCCGAACCAAGCGCCGCATCGCCTTTCAGGGCGCACCCGGAGCCTATTCCGATCTCGCCTGCCGCCGCGTCTTCCCGAAGATGGCGACGCTGGCCTGTCCCGGCTTCGAGGACGTGATCGCGGCGGTGCGAAACGGCCGCGCCGAGCTCGCCATGCTGCCGATCGAGAATTCGGTCGCCGGCCGCGTCGCCGACATCCATCACCTGCTGCCAGAATCGGGCCTCTACATCATCGGCGAGCATTTCGAGCGCGTGAAGCATCAGTTGCTGGCGGTCCCTGGGGCGTCGCTCAAGACGATCAAGATCGTGCGCAGCCACGTGCACGCGCTGTCGCAATGCCGCCGGCTGATCCGCAAGCTCGGCCTCAAGGCCGTGGTGAGCGCCGACACTGCCGGCGCCGCCGCCGAACTCGCGCAGTGCAGCGACACGCATATCGCGGTGATCGCGTCGGAGCTTGCCGGTCGCATTTACAAGCTCAAGACGCTGAAGCGCAACATCGAGGACGCCGGCCACAACACGACGCGATTCCTGATCATGGCGCGGCAGCCGAAGATGCTGCCCAACAACGGCCGGCCGGTGGTCACGTCGTTCGTCTTCCGGGTCAAGAACGTGCCGGCGGCGCTCTACAAGGCGCTGGGCGGTTTCGCCACCAACGGCGTCAACATGACCAAGCTCGAAAGCTATATGGTGGGCGGCGAGTTCACCGCGACGCAGTTCTACGCCGATATCGAGGGCCATCCCGATTCACGGCCGGTGCGGCTAGCGCTCGAGGAGCTCGACTTCGTGACGCGCGAGTTGAAGATCCTCGGTACCTATCCGGCGCATCCGTTCCGCCTCAAGGCAGCACGGCGTTCGGAGGGCGATTAAGCCAATCCTCGATCAGCCGCCGCGCCACCGAATCGCGTCGCGGAAGGCGGAATTCGTCGTCGTCCACATGCGCCAAAATCCAGTCGCGTTCGTACCAGGCGGCGTGTTCGAGCTCGCTGCCTTCCAGCACCAGTTCGCGCGTCGTCGCGCGCGCGGTGAACCCCAGCATGAGTGAGGATGGAAACGGCCACGGCTGCGACGAGTGATAAACGATGTCGGTGACGGCAACGCCGGTTTCTTCACGTACTTCGCGCGCCACGGCTCCCTCCAGGCTTTCGCCAGGCTCGACGAAGCCCGCCAAGGTCGAATGCATGCCCGGCGACCATGTCGGCTGGCGGCCCAAGAGACAGCGCGATTCGTCCGTGACCAGCATGATCACCGCCGGATCGGTGCGCGGAAAATGCGTCGCGTTGCAGTCCGCATCGGTGCAGCGCCGCATGTGACCGGCATCCGCCATTAGGCTGGGCGCGCCGCATACGGCGCAATGCCGATGGCGCTGGTGCCAATACAGGATGCCGCGCGCGTAAGCGAGCAGCGCCGATTCATCGCGCGGCAATATGGGCCCAACGCGGCGTAGATCGACGAATTCGCTGCCCACCGGCGCGGGCAGTTTGGCCAGCGGTTCGTCCAAGTGCGACAGGTCGACGGCGAAATAGGCTTGGCCGCCACCGACGCCGAGCAACACCACGTCGCCATCGGGCGCGTACTGCGCACGCTCCAGCAGCACGGCGCGCGGCGCCAGACCATCCGCGCTAAGCACCAGATTGCGCGCCTGCCACACCGCCACGAAACGGGTACCGGCGTGTTCGAGCTGCGCCGCGAGCCAAGCGGCGTCCTTGCGCCGATGCGTCGCACGGTCGAGCCCGCCAGCATAGATGTTGGGCAGGCCGCGCATACCGCTCCTCTCTTGCCGAGTCCCGCAATCGCGAACGGCGCGTGTCGTCGGTCTTGCGCGGTTGACGGGATCGCCTGATATAGTGGCATGGGAGGCTGGCGGCGGACAGGCCCCTCGCCAACCCGGTCAGGTCCGGAAGGAAGCAGCCGTAACGAGTTCCGGCCTGGGTCGGCGTTCAGTCTCCCACCGCGGCTCCCACGAAGAGGCAAGACACATGAGCGAGCCGGGCGCCGTCTATCGCGTGCTCGCGCGCAAATACCGTCCGACCACTTTCGCGGAGCTCATCGGCCAGGAGGCGATGGTCCGGACGCTCGCCAATGCGATCGCCGCCGGCCGCATCGCCCATGCCTTCATCCTTACGGGCGTGCGCGGCGTCGGCAAGACGACGACCGCGCGCATCATCGCCCGTGCGCTCAATTGCGTCGGACCCGACGGCAAGGGCGGACCGACGGTCGAGCCCTGCGGCCAGTGCGAGAATTGCCGCGCCATCGCCGAGGACCGCCACGTCGATGTCCTGGAAATGGACGCGGCCTCGCGCACCGGCGTCGACGACATCCGCGAATTGACCGACGGCGTGCGCTACAAGCCGGTGTCGGCGCGCTTCAAGGTCTACATCATCGACGAAGTGCACATGCTGTCGAAGAACGCCTTCAACGCACTGTTGAAGACACTCGAAGAGCCGCCGCCCGACGTCAAGTTCATCTTCGCCACCACCGAAGTGCACAAGGTGCCGGTGACGGTGCTGTCGCGCTGTCAGCGCTTCGCATTGCGGCGCGTACCGGCCGACATGCTGGCGCAGCATTACGCCAAGATCGCCGCCGCCGAGAAGGTCTCGGCCGAAAGCGGCGCGATCGCACTGATCGCGCGCGCCGCTGACGGCTCGGTGCGCGACGGCCTGTCGATCCTCGACCAGGCGATTGCGCTTGGTGCCGGCTCGGTGACCGAAGTGGCGGTGCGCGAGATGCTTGGCGTCGCCGACCGCGGCCTGGTGTTCGACCTGCTAGAAACCGTGCTCAAGGGCGACGCCGCTGGCGCCGTGCAGCGCATGGACGACCTCTATCAGGGTGGTACCGATCCGGCGATGGCGCTGCAGGAGCTGCTTGATCTGACCTATCACCTGACACGGCTGAAGCTCGCGCCCGAGTCCGGCGAAGGCTTCGAGGGCGATCGTGGCCGCGCTTTACCCTTGTCCCAAAAGCTCGGCATGGCCGAGTTGGCCCGCGCCTGGCAGATGCTGCTCAAAGGACTGGGTGAAGTTCAGGGCGC
>JBAVMB010000272.1:0-2185 GCA_049689615.1 Allostellaceae bacterium | reverse complement strand
TTTCTGGGACTATCTCACCGGTGCTGCCGAGACCGAAACGACGATGCGCCGCAATCGCCTGGCGATCGACAGCCTCGGCTTCCGGCCGCGGGTGCTGCGCGACGTGTCGCAGATCGACACAACGGCGACGATTTTCGGCAAACCGGCGCGGTTGCCTGTCGTGCTCGCGCCTATCGGCTCGATCGAGAATCTCAATGCCGAAGGTACCGCCGCGGTGGCACGCGCCGCCGCAGCGTTCGGCGTGCCGGTCGTGGTGAGCTCCGTCGCCAAGCCCGGCCTCGAGGCGACGGCGCAGACTGCGCCTACGAGCCGCCGCATCTTCCAGCTCTACGTTCGCGGCGATACGGCGTGGGTCGACGATTTCGGCAGCCGGGCCCTGGCACACGGCTACGAGGCGTTCTGCTTCACCGTCGACACGTCGATGTACGGACGGCGTGAGCGCGACATCGCCAAGCGCTATGTCGTGGGCGGCCGGCGTCACGTCATGCCCGAGATGGAACGCTTTCAGGCGGCCTTCGACTGGGACGGCGTCGCGCGCTTCAAGGCGAAGCATAAGGTGCCGATCGTGCTCAAGGGTATCGTCACCGCCGATGATGCCGAACTCGCCTGCCAGCTGGGCGCCGCCTGCATCTATGTCTCGAATCACGGCGGCCGGCAGCTCGACCAGGGTCGCGGTGCGCTCGACGCCTTGCACGAGGTGGTCGCGGCGATCAAAGGCCGCGTGCCGGTCATCGTCGACGGCGGTTTCTGCCGCGGCGGCGATATCGTCAAGGCGCTGGTTCTCGGCGCCGACGCGGTCGGCATCGGCCGGCTCTATTGCTACGGCCTTGCCGCAGCGGGCGATGCCGGCGTCCGCCGTGTGCTCGAACTGCTCGAGTCCGAGATCCGCATGTGCCTAGGTCTGCTCGGCGTGACGCGCTACGCCGATCTCAAACGCGAGATGGTGATGGCGGCACCGCCGGTCTATTCGCCGCACGTGCTGTCGGCGTTTCCGCTGCTTAATCTCAGCCATCCGGGCTACTGAACGGGCGTCACCGCGTCGGCTGGCGTAACACCGCGGACGGTGATTCGCGTCAATTCTTCCGACACTTTATTAATATTAACCATAGCGCGATTACATTTATTACTTGGCCATAGAAACATTAACCATATTTCTGCTTCGTATTAACTATAATTATCTTGTATTTGCAAAGTTTTAACCATAAAACATAAGCCGATGGGTTGGGAATGGATGCGGCACCGATCGCGTCGTTCCGTGGCAAAGGGTACGGCGATGCGATCTTCATCTGGCACCAATTTCGGCAGCTCACTGCTGCTGTTTGTTCTTTCGGCGATTGGCGGCGCGGCGGTGACCGTGTTCCTTGTCATCTCGCTCGGTCCGCTAGTCGCGCTATTTCCACCGACCTCGGGCGCACAAGAGATCGCCTACGGCATCGCGGTGATGTGGGGCCTAGTCGTGGCCGCGACAGTTGCGGTGCTGTCGATCGGCAGCTACCGGCGTCGCCGTCAGGTACCGGACTTCTACGAGGCGCATTGGCAGCAACGATATGTTCCGGCAGCGCCGCAGTACGCGGCGCCGGCTGTGCAGCGTGATGTCACGCGGCCGGCACTCGACGCCCGGCTGCGACAGATGGATGCGCTGATGGCGGCAAACCAAGCACTAGTCGAGCGGCTCGAACGCGCCGCCGCGCCGCGCGCTTTGCCCGCTGCTCTGGTCACGCCGTTGCAGCCGGCGGCCGTGCGGCGGCAAACTCAACCGCGGCCAATGCCGGCGCAACCGCTGCGCGCTTACCGCTAGAATTCAATCGATTTCAGAACGGCCAGCCGAGCCGGACTTGCCCGACGGAACTGCGGTCGTTGCCATTGGCATTGGCCGAGCCGTGCATATCGGTGCAGCACGCCAGCACCGCGATGGCCAAGGCGGCAACCGAGGCACGGATCGCGAAGCGCAGGCGCGGGCAGGAACCGATCATCGGCTGATTCTCGAAAGGCATTTTAGCGCACTAGAGCCCAACCGTCAGCCGGTTGGTCAACCGACCCCGCGCCATAACGTGGCATGATCGCGATCGCCGGCGGAAGTTGTCGCCGGCAGGGTGACGGTGACGGTTGTACCGGCGCCTGGGGTACTGACGATGGAGAACTGGCCGCCATGGAGCTCGACCAGGCTCTTGGAGAGGGGCAATCC
>JBAVMB010000271.1:0-1562 GCA_049689615.1 Allostellaceae bacterium | reverse complement strand
GTGTGGCAGCCGTCGAAATCCACTAGGGACATTGCCTTCGCTTCGTCACCGGTTTCAAATCGCCCTCGGAAGCTCTGCGCGGATGTGAGCTGCTGCCGGTTCCAAAGACACCGAGTTTGGTGTTTTGATGGAACCGGAGGTGGGTCATGGAAAGACGAAAGTACACACGCGAGTTCAAGCTTGAGGCTGTGAGGCTGATCAGGGATCGCGGGGTGAGTGTGGCGCAGGCGTCCCGCGATCTGGGTGTTCACGGGACGGTGCTGCGCAACTGGGTGAAGGCATTTGCGGAGGATCCGCAGCAGGCCTTTCCGGGCCATGGGCAGATGAAGCCCGAGCAGGCCGAGATTGCGCGGTTGAAGCGGGAAGTGACGAAGCTCAAGGCCGAGCGGGACATTCTAAAAAAAGCCGCGGCCTACTTCGCGAAGGAATCGACGTGAAGTTCGGGTTCATCGCGAAGCACCGGGGGATCTGGCCGGCGGGATGGTTGTGCGGGGCGCTCGGTGTCTCGCGGGGCGGCTTCTATGCGTG
Organism: Allostellaceae bacterium; assembly: GCA_049689615.1. Taxonomy (GTDB): domain Bacteria; phylum Pseudomonadota; class Alphaproteobacteria; order ATCC43930; family CGMCC-115725; genus REEB95. The sequence continues at coordinate 1,034 of JBAVMB010000271.1, read as the reverse complement.
GCTGGCACGGCCGCGCAGTCGGCGTGCCAGGAGCGACGAGGAGCTGGCTGCGAAAGTGCGGGCAAGCTTCGTTGCGAGCGACCGGACCTATGGCGCCAGGCGTGTGTGGCACGACCTGCTGGCCGATGGCGTTTCGTGCGGGCTGCATCGGATCGAGCGATTGATGCGGTCACAGGCCCTCAGAGCGCGGCCGCGACGGCGTCGCCTGCCGCTCGATCTGGGTGAGCGGCACGCGAGCGCCGTCGCACCCAACATGCTCGACCGCAGCTTTGATGCCCCGGCGCCCAACCGCAAATGGATTGCGGACTTCACCTATCTCTGGACGGCCGAGGGCTGGCTCTACGTGGCCGCCGTCATCGATCTGTTCTCGCGGCGGGCGGTGGGCTGGTCGATGAGCGCCACGATGACGGCCCAGCTCGTCGCCGATGCGCTGATGATGGCGATCTGGCGCCGCGGCAAGCCCGGCGATCTGCTGCATCACTCCGATCGCGGCAGCCAGTACACCAGCGAGCCGTTCCAGCGCTTGATGGCCGATCAAGGGGTCACCTGCTCAATGAGCCGCTCGGGCAATGTCTGGGACAATGCGGCGATGGAGAGCTTCTTCTCGTCATTGAAGACCGAGCGCACGGCGCGCAAGACCTATCGGACGCGGGACGAGGCCAAGGCCGACGTGTTCGACTACATCGAGCGCTTCTACAATCTCAAACGGCGCCACTCGACGATCGGCTACCTCAGCCCTGTGGAGTTCGAAATGAAGGCCGGGTTAGCTTAAGCGGGTGTCAACCGAACCGGCAGCAGCTCATTCGGTGCCCTTCAGGCTTGTAGCCACATAGCCGAAATAGTCTTTGAGCGGGTCGGCATTATTGAGCGAAACGCGCTGCAAGATGACACCCTGCGTATCGCGCACTTGCCGCATGTCGGCGCGAACATCCTGAATGTCAGCTGTCATTTGTTTCAATGTCGCCGCTGTCGCGGCGGTGTTGGCGCTGATCTCCTTCAGCGAATCATCTTGTTGCTGTACTTGAGTGCTAAGC
>JBAVMB010000270.1:0-4003 GCA_049689615.1 Allostellaceae bacterium | reverse complement strand
GATCGCATGAGTTCAACGTCGCCGACGGCACGTGGGAACGAACGCATGCCGGCACGGGCTGGCACCGCGTCAGCGCTTTAGAACAACAAGTCGAAGAATCCCTTGTCGCTTTTCTGCGTGCGTTCGATCGTCGGTTTCGGCGTCGCCGCCGCGGTGGCCGTGGCTTGGGCATTGCTGCCCGTGGCTGTGGCCGTGCCACCATTGGCGTTGCCGCCATTGACGCCGAATTCATGCATTCGCTCGGATTCCGCCGTCGGGTCGAGCACCTGGTTCGGATTGGTCGGCTCCGAGCGCCAGAACAGAAGCCGCTGACTCAAAGTGTTGCTGCTGAAGGCCGCTTGCTCATCGTTGTTGACGAGCTGGCGGATGTCCTTCGGCGTGCGTCCGGCGCCGGCATCCTGCAGCAGCACGTTTTCGCCGGCGCTGCGCGACTTGTCCGGCGGCAGCGTATCGAGCTTGGTGTCGCCGGCGCGGAACACGGTTTCCTGCGCTTGCGCGGTCGGCGAAAGCTGTTGTGTCGGCGCCGCGCCCGGCTTCGGCGGCCGCAAGGTGTAATCGGGCGGAATGGCGAGCGGCGCGTTGGTGGTGACGTCGAACTCGTCGGGCACAACCTTTTCCATGCCGAGGCCGCGCTTGACATCGGTCCAGGTGCTGCAGCCCGAGACCGCCAGCGCCGCGACCGCCAAGGTGACAAAAACCAGGATGGAAGAATGCTGAACCCGCCCCAACACCATTACCACCGTCCTCACCCAAGAAACGGAAAAGTTTACCTAATTCGGCCGCCGTTCGCCAAGCAATCCGTCAATGGCGATGAAGAAGACCCCTAGGCAAATGGCCGTATCGGCGACGTTGAAGGCGAACCAATGTAACGTGCCGAGGTGGAAATCGAGGAAATCGACGACCGCGCCGCGCGCCAGCCGGTCGACGATGTTGCCGACCGCACCGCCAATCACCAGGCCGATGGCGAGTTGCAGGCCGCGCCCGCCGGCGCGCCAAAGCCACCATAGCAGCGCCGCAACGATTGCCGCTGCGAGGGCGGCAAACAGCAGCGTGCCACCGCCGCCATTAAACAGGCCGAAGCTCACGCCGCGATTCCAGGCCAGGACCAGGTTGAAGACCGGCAGGACGGTGACCATGTCCGCGCCACGCGCTGCAAAGAAAGCGACCACCCAGGCCTTGACCGCCTGATCGAGCGTGATGACCGCGAGTGCGACGATAAGACCGCGCCGCATCAGGCGGCTTCGCCACGCGCGCCGACCGCATCGGCGCAGCGCCGGCATAGATCGACGTGCGCCGGATCGTCGCCGACCTCGGGCAGCACCCGCCAGCAACGCGCACATTTGTCGCCGGGTGCGCGCTCGACCACGACGGCGACGCCGGACACGTCCGGCAAGGTGAAGGCGCCGGCCGGCGGCGTGCCGGTCGCGAAGTCTGCCGCCGACGTGATGCACAGTTCCGCCACATCGACGCCGACGAAGGCCGCCTGGACCTCCGCGTTTGCATAAATGCGAACCGCGGCTAGCAGGCTCGAGCCGAGGAATTTCTCGGCGCGTTTCAGCTCGATCGCGCCGGTCACGACGCGGCGGACATCGCGGATGCGCGCCCATTTGAGGCCGAGCACCTCGTCGCGCCATGCCGCCGCAATCTGTGGATAGGGCTGGAGATGGATGCTGCGGTCGTCGCCGTCGCCGGTCCGGCAAAGCCAGGCTTCCTCCGCCGTGAAACAAAGTACCGGCGCCAGCCAGCGCACCAGCGCGTCGAACACGCGATCAAGCACCGTGCGCACGGCGCGGCGGCGCAAATCACCGAGCGGATCGCAATAAAGCGAATCCTTGCGCACGTCGAAATAGAACGCCGACAGATCGACGGAGCAGAAATTGTGCAGCTCGGTGAACATGGTGTGGAAGTCGTAGGCTTCGAGGCAGTCGCGCACGATGCCATCGAGCCCATGCAGGCGATGCAACACCCAGCGCTCGAGCTCGGGCATCTGGGTTTCGGCGACGCGTTCGCGTTCGGCGAAGCCATTGAGCGCGCCCAGCAGATAGCGCAGTGTGTTGCGCAGCCGGCGATAAATCTCACTCTGCTGCTTGAGGATTTCGGGGCCGATGCGCAGATCGTCGGCGTAATCGGCGGCGACAACCCACAGCCGCAGAATGTCGGCGCCGCTCTTCGCCACCACGTCCTGCGGCGACGTGACGTTGCCGAGCGATTTCGACATCTTGCGACCCTGCTCGTCGAGGACGAAGCCGTGCGTCAGCACGGCCTCGTACGGCGCGCGGCCGCGCGTGCCACAGGATTCGAGCAACGACGAATGGAACCAGCCGCGATGCTGGTCCGAGCCTTCCAGATACAGCGACGCCGGCCAAGCGAGGTCCTTGTCGCGGCGCGGCTCTAGCACGAAGGCATGCGTCGAGCCGGAATCGAACCAGACGTCGACGATATCCTTCACCTGCTCGTAATCGGCCGGATTGCGGCCGGGACCGAGGAATTCGGCCGGATCGCGGACGAACCAAGCGTCGGAGCCTTCCTTCTCGAATGCGGCGGCGATGCGATCGACCACGGCTTGGTCGCGCAGTGGCGCGCCGGTCTTCTTGTCGACGAACACGGCAATAGGCACGCCCCAGGCGCGCTGCCGCGAGATGCACCAATCCGGCCGCGTCTCGATCATGGCGCGGATGCGGTTGCGGCCTTGTTTCGGAATCCAGCGCGTCGCGTCGATCGCGGCGAGCGCAGTATCGCGCAGCGTCCGCCCGTCAGCGCCTTTGATGTCCATGCCGATGAACCATTGCGGCGTCGTGCGGAAAATGAGCGGCGCCTTCGAACGCCAGGAATGCGGATAGGAGTGAACCAGCTTGGCTTCGCCAAGAAGTGCGCTCGCCTGCTTCAGCGCCGCGATCACTGCTGCGTTGGCGTCGCCTTCCTTACCATTCGGCTTGAACACGCACTTGCCCGCAAACAGTGGCAACGACGCGACGTAGGTGCCGTCGGCGGCGACCGTCTCGGGCACGGCGATACCGTGCTTGCGCCCGACATCGAAGTCGTCGGCGCCGTGGCCGGGTGCGATGTGGACGAAGCCGGTGCCGTCGGTATCGGTGACGAAATCGCCTGCCAGCAGCGGTACGTCGAAATCGTAACCTTGGCCGTGCAGCGGATGGCGGCAGATCGTGCCGGCGAGCTCGGCACCTTTGAGCGCCATGAGCATGTCGGCCTTGAAACCGAGTGTAGTTTCGAGTTCGGGCCAGCGCGTTTCGGCGACGACGATGTGCTCGCCGGGCTTCAGCGGGCTGTCGCCGCCGATTTCGCGCACGCGTAACACGAGATAGGCGATATCGGCGCCGTAGGCGATGGCGCGATTGCCAGGCAGCGTCCACGGCGTCGTTGTCCAGATGACAACCGACGCGTTCTTGATCTCACGATGGCCCGGCTTCGCCAAAGGGAACTTGACCCACACCTGGGTCGAGGTGTGGTCGTGATACTCGATCTCGGCCTCGGCCAGCGCAGTCTGTTCGACCACCGACCACATCACCGGTTTCGACCCGCGATAGAGCAGGCCGTTCATCAGGAACTTGCCGATCTCGCGTGCGATCTGCGCCTCGGCGGCATAGTCCATCGTTGTATAGGGATGCGCCCAGTCGCCGATGACGCCAAGGCGCTCGAACTCGGCGCGCTGCACGCCGATCCAGTGGCGGGCGAATTCGCGGCACTCGCTGCGGAACTCGACGACCGGCACCGTGTCCTTGGATTTCTTCTTGGCGCGATATTCCTCCTCAATCTTCCACTCGATCGGCAAGCCGTGACAGTCCCAGCCGGGTACGTAAACGGCGTCCTTACCGCTCATCTGCTGGGCGCGGTTGATGATGTCCTTGAGAATCTTGTTGAGCGCGTGGCCGATATGGAGATTGCCGTTGGCGTAGGGCGGGCCGTCGTGGAGAACGTATTTGGGCTTTCCCTTGCTCTGCTCGCGCAACTTCCCGTAGAGGCCCATGTCTTCCCAGCGCTTCAA
>JBAVMB010000269.1:0-2613 GCA_049689615.1 Allostellaceae bacterium | reverse complement strand
CCGCGACCTCGGTCCGCGGTAAGGACGGCAATCTGCACGCCATCGAAGTTCACATCTTCCTGCCAACGCAACGCGGCGTCGTGCCCGAAGGCCAGCTCCCGTGGGATCTCGCCCCCAATAGCCTGATGACAAACGCGATCGTCGCGGGTATCGCCACGGTCAAAGGCGGCAAGGTCTTGGCCGTGACCTACAAAGGCGAAAGAACGGACATCGAAGTTGACCGCAAGACGCCCATCGTCACCTATGCGCCGGGCGATCCGAGCATGCTGAAACACGGCCGCGCGGTCTTTATCCTTGCCGCCAAACAGCCCGACGGCAGCCTGGCAACGACCAGCGTCACGGTGGAAAACAACGGCGTCAAGCCGCCGATGTAGACGCGGCATCGGCCATATGTGCGTTGACATAGGGGTTTGCCAAACGGTCTGATCGCGCCGAGGGATCGGATGGATTCGCGCGCACCAGTGATCGTCGTCGGTGGAGGCCCCGCCGGACTCGCCGTCGCGGTCGGACTCGCCCTCCAGGACGTCGCCGTCACGGTTTACGAGGCCGAACCATGCCTGCCACGCGACCTACGCGCCGGCAGCTTCCATCCGCCAACACTGGAAATGCTCGACGGCATCGGCGTCGGCCAAGATTTCTTGGCACTCGGCTATCGCGTGCCACGCTGGCAGATCCGCGGCCGCGCCGAGGGCGTGATCGTCGAGTGGGACTTGTCGCTGATCGCCGATCTGACGCCCTATCCATTCCGCTTCCATTGCGAACAGTTCAAGCTGACGCCTTTGCTGCTGAAGCGGTTCGAGATGCTGGGTCGCAGCGTGCGTTGGCAGCGCCGTTTCCTCGACGCGACACAGAACGGCGACGGCGTCACCGCGCGCTTCGCGACGGCGGACGGCGTCGAAACTGTACGCGGCAGCTATCTGATTGGCGCCGACGGCGGTCGCAGCGCTGTGCGCCACACCATGAACGTCCCGTTCGAAGGGTTTACGTGGCCCGAAGGCTTCCTGGTCGCCGGCATCGACCGTGATCTCGCGCCGGAAGGCTTTACCATGAACGCTTATGTCTCGGACCCGGTCAATTGGTCGGCGATCTTCAAGATGCCGCATGACGGACCGCCGGGTTTGTGGCGCGTGCTGTTCCCGACCGACGCCGGCGTGCCCGAGGAACAGGTGCTGGCGGCGGATTTCGTCGAGCGCACGCTCCAGAATTTCTTGCCATGGAACCGACACTACGGCGTCGAGCACAAATCGACCTATCGCGTGCATCAGCGCGTCGCCACCGAATTCCGCCGCGGCCGCATGCTGCTGGTCGGCGACGCGGCGCACGTCAACAATCCGCTCGGCGCGTTCGGCCTCAACGGCGCGCTGCACGGCGCCTTCAACCTGGTCGAGAAGCTAGGCCCGGTATGGCGTGGCGAGGCGCCGGAGACCGTGCTTGACCGTTATGTGCGGCAGCGGCGCGCGGCGAACATCGAATTCGTCCAGGCACAGTCGATCCGCAACAAGGAGCTGTTGCAGGAACGTGATCCCGCCGTGCGGGCGCAGCGGCTCGACGAGCTGCGGCGCACCGCGTCGGACCGCGCGAACCACAAGGCCTACTTGGTCAGAAGCTCGATGATTTGGAGCGTGCGACGCGCGGCGGAGGTTGAATGAACGCGGCCCAATCGCGCCCACCTCACAGCCGCCGGCTTTCGGCCTATATCGTGCTGCTGATCGCAGTGTGGACGCTGGCGATGGGGGCGCGGCTCTTGCCGCAATTCAACACCACATTGCGCATCGACGGCCGCATCACGACGGTCGACGACTATATCGCCGATCGCTGCGGCGCCCGCCTGGGGCCGGAAGCCGCAACCTGCCTCGTCACGGCGCATCGCAAGGCACGGACCCAATTGCGCCTGGAACAGTCCCGATCGGTGCTGATCATTGTCGCGCCGGCTGTGCTATATTTGCTCTATCTGGCGCTCGCTACGTTGAGCGGTACAACCCGCCGGCGTGGATCTAGCCGGATCAAGGACACACAATGACGCGATTGCACATCGCTCTCGGCGTTCTGGCACTAGTGCTGCTGACGGTGGCCCCCGCCGCGGCCGTTCCGCGGACCGAGAGCAATAGCGTTTGGGCCGTCGCCGACCGCTGCGCCCGCGAAGCGGCGCGGCTATTTCCGGATTACACACCGCAAGCCAATGCTGATCGCGAGAACTACCGCCGCGCCTGCCTGCGCGCCAACAACGAACCGGCGCCCAAAGGACGGGCCGCCATTTCAAACAACTGAGTGCCGCCTAGGCGACGTGGCGTAGTGCCGCCGCAATACGGCGGATTTCGGCGTCGACATCGATCGCCGCCGCCGATGTGACCTCGAGCCGCCGGTCCTCTAACACATGCACCTTGCTGCGCCGGCGGCGGCGAAAATCCATCACTGTCGCATCCCGCTCCGCCAGCAGGCGGATGATCGTCGGCCGGAACAGCCCGAGCAACGCCGTCAGCCAAAGATCGAGCGGGCTCGCCTGCTCGCCACCGATGGCGAAGCGGTCGAGCGACGCAGCGAGGTCGGCCGCACGGTACCAGGTTTCGCCGGTGACCCAGCGGTTGGTCGTGAAAAGGCGCAACGGCTTTCCGG
>JBAVMB010000268.1:0-3153 GCA_049689615.1 Allostellaceae bacterium | reverse complement strand
ATTGGATCATGACGATGTTCTCGTCGATACGCCGTACAACACCTACAAGTTCAAAGGATTGCCGCCGACGCCGATCTGCAATCCAGGTGAGGCGGCGCTCAACGCGGCGGTGCATCCCGATTTGCGCGGTGAGCTCTATTTCGTTGCCGACGGCGACGGCGGCCACCGCTTCGCCAAGACGCTCGCGCAGCAGGATAAGAATATCGCCGAGTTGCGCGCCCATACCAAGACCTCCGGCGCGGCGCATTAGCGCTGCTGTTGTTGCCGCGGCGAGCGAAGGCTATAAGCTCTGGGCCACACAGGAGAGTCGTCTTGCCATGAGCGTTGCCAGCATGACCGGATTCGCGCGGTCGGAAGGGCATGCCGACGGGCTCGGCTGGGTGTGGGAGATCAAGAGCGTCAATTCGAAATCGCTCGATCTGCGCTGTCGCATGCCGGCCGGATTCGACGCGCTCGAACCCAAATTGCGCGTGGCACTCGCCGAACGCTTCAAGCGCGGCGCGATCAATGTGTCGCTGACCGTGACGAAATCTGCCACCAACGCGCCGTTACGGGTCAATCGCGCGGCCTTAGCCGAGATCATGGCGCTCGCCAAGGAACTGGCGCAGGAGACCGGTGCCGCGCCACCGCGGATCGACGGCTTGCTCGCGCTCAAAGGCGTGCTCGAAAGCAGCGACGAGACCGCCGATAGCCCGGCCGACGGGCAACGACAAGCGGTGGTGCAGCGCGATTTCGATGCCGCAGTCGACGCGCTCGCGGCGATGCGCCTAGCCGAAGGCAAGCGACTCGTGCCGGCGCTTGAGGCGCGGCTTGCGGAAATCACGGCCTTGGCAGATGTGGCAGAGCGCACGGCAGCTGCTCAGCCGGCAGCTGCCAAGGCGCGGCTCAAGGAACAGATCACGGCACTGCTTGAGGCTGTGCCGGCCCTTTCCGAAGAGCGCCTGGCGCAGGAAGCTGCGCTCATCATCGCGCGCGGCGACGTGCGCGAGGAACTCGACCGGCTCGCCGCGCATGTCGATGCCGCCCGCAGCCTGCTGATGGAAGGCGGGGCGATCGGCCGCCGGCTCGATTTTCTCTGCCAGGAATTCAACCGCGAGGCGAACACGCTGGCGTCGAAATCCCCCGACCTTGAGCTGACGCGCATCGCGCTCGGCCTCAAGGCCGCAATCGAGCAATTGCGCGAGCAGGTGCAGAACATCGAGTAGCCATGAGGGTACGCGACATCAACCGACGCGGAATTCTGCTGGTGCTGTCGTCGCCTTCGGGCGCCGGCAAGACGACAATCACGCGCGCCCTGGTGGCACGTGAGCCGCAGTTGGCGCTGTCGGTTTCGGTCACGACGCGTCCCCGCCGCACCGGCGAGGTCGACGGCAAGGATTATCAGTTCGTCGATCCACGTCGGTTCGCGGCAATGGTCGCCAACGACGAGCTGCTGGAGCACGCGACGGTCTTCGGCCACAGCTATGGCACGCCGCGTGCGCCGCTGATGGCGGCCATCGAAAGCGGCCGTGACATCATCACCGACATCGATTGGCAGGGCACGCAGCAGCTGCAGGCGAAGATCGGCGCCGATCTGGTCTCGGTATTCATCCTGCCGCCGAGCATGGCTGCGCTCGAGGCGCGCCTCAAATCGCGCGCTCAGGATAGCGACGATGTCGTGCGTGCGCGTATGGCGAAATCGTCCGAAGAGCTGAGTCACTGGGATGCCTACGACTATGTCGTCATCAACGATGATTTCGAAGACAGCGTTCGTCGCGTACAGGCGATCCTCAGCGCTGAGCGCGTCCAGCGGCGGCGGCAAGTCGGGCTTGCGGAATTCGTCAATCGCCTGCGCGGCGTCTAACGGCCATCCGATGTCAGTGCACGCGCCAGCGCGCAGAACTCGGCGACAGTCAAATTCTCGGCACGCGCCGTCGGCTCAACCTGCGCCGCGCGCAACAATCCGGCGGCGTCGCCCAGTGATTTTAGGCTTTGGCGCAGCATCTTGCGCCGCTGGCCGAAGGCCGCTGCCGTAACGCATTCGAGCGCGCGCTGATCGCAAGGCGCCTGCGGCTCAGGCCGCGGCGTCACGCGCACGACCGTGGAAGTCACTTTGGGCGGCGGCACGAAGGCTTTGGGCGCGATGTCGAACAGGCGGTCGACTGTTGCGAGCCATTGGGTCAGGACCGTCAACCGCCCGTAATCGCGCGTGCCGGGCACGGCGGCGAGCCGGGCGGCGACCTCCCTCTGAAACATAAGCGTGAAATCGACAAAGGCGGCGATGCGCGGCAGCCAGGCAATCAATAGCGGCGTGGCGATATTGTAAGGCAGATTGGCAACGATTTTGCGCGGCGCCGGAACCAGCCTTTCCGGGTCGATCGCCAAGGCGTCGCCGGCGACGATTTCGAGGCGGCCGGGGAACGCAGCTGCAAGCTCTGCCAGCGCCGGCAGGCAGCGCTCGTCGCGCTCGATTACGACGATACGCCGCGCCCCTTCGAGCAGCAGCGCCCGCGTCAATCCGCCGGGGCCGGGACCGATCTCCACAACATTGCAATCGGTGAGTGGGCCGGCGCTGCGGGCAATGCGCCGGGTCAGATTGAGATCGAAAAGAAAATTCTGGCCAAGGGATTTGCGCGCTGCCAAGCCGTGACGGCGGATTACGTCGCGGAGCGGCGGCAGGGGCGGCGTATCGTCCGCCAAGCCGGTTCTCAAGCCTCGGCCGGTTGCGCCGCCCGTCGTGCCGCCATGGCGCTGGCTGCTGCCAACGCGGCGATGAGGCTCGCCGGATTGGCGATTCCGCGGCCGGCGATGTCTGTGGCCGTGCCGTGGTCGGGCGAGGTGCGGATGAAAGGCAGACCGAGCGTGATGTTGATGCCGCGCTCGAAATCCAGCGTCTTCAGCGGAATCAACGCCTGGTCGTGATACATGCAGAGCACGGCGTCATAGCGCTTCCGTGCCTCGGCGTGAAACAGCGTATCGGCCGGCGCCGGGCCGGCGGCGTCAACCCCCTGCGCGACGAGCGCGGCCACCGCCGGCGCGATGATATCGCGCTCCTCGTGGCCCATGGCGCCAGCTTCGCCGGCATGTGGATTGAGCGCCGCGACCGCGAGCCGTGGCCGAGCGATGCCGAAATCGCGCGCCAAGGCGGCAGCCGTCACGCGACCGCAGGTCACG
>JBAVMB010000267.1:0-4191 GCA_049689615.1 Allostellaceae bacterium | reverse complement strand
TTGCGCGGCTGGTGGTGCTCAACCGGCGGCTCTATGACGAAAGCGCCGCCTTCATGGGCGCGCCGGGCCGCGTCGTCATCGTGCCGCAAGGCGTGACCGTGCCCGAGCGGATTGCGGACGACGGTGCGACGCGCTCGGCACTCGACATACCGCGCGACGCGTTCGTGCAGCTTTATGTCGGCAGCGTTTCGCGCCGCAAGGACGTGCTGTTCCTGATCGAGAATCTCGCCGCGCTCAACGCCGACGGCAAGCCGCGGTACCTGGTGATGCTCGGTCCTGCGCTCGAGCCCGATTACCGCGCCGAACTCGACACTGAGATCGCGGCGCTCGGCGTCACCAACCGCGTGCGCTTCGTCGGCTATCGCGACGACCCATCGCCGTTCTACCGCATGGCCAATGCCTTCGTGTTCGCGTCCTGGCTTGAAGGCTTTCCCAACGTGCTCGCCGAAGCGATGGCCTACGGCTTGCCGATCGTCGCGCGCCGACTTGAAGGCGTCACCGATTTCGTTCTTGCCGACGGCGACACCGGCTTGTTGTTCGATACCGCCGCCGAGTTTTGTGCGCTCATCGGACGCATCGAATCCGAAGCCGGACTTGCCGAACGACTCGGCCGCAACGCCCGGGCCAAGGCCGCTAGCGACTATTCGATGGCTGCGGTCGCCGGCATTTACGCCGCCCTTTACCGATCAGTCCTAACGACCGGTTAATTTTCAGGCGTCTATAGTACGGGCATGGGAATGGAGTTGGGCTTGGATAAGGTCACCCAAGAATATGTCGACGTCACGGCGCTGACGAACCCGGCGCTGCATCGCTTATACGCCGAGTGGGAGGCGCGCCGACGCGCGCCCGCTTTTCCGGCGCGCGCCGATTTCGATCCGGCCGAAATGAGATACATCATCGGCAATCTGTCGCTGGTCGACGTGCGGCGGCATCCACTGCGCTTCTATTTCCGCGTGCACGCCACCAACATCGCGACCCGTACCGGTTTCGACATGACACACAAATTCCTCGACCAGTACACCGACGCAACGCACCGCGCGCTGATTCTCGATCATTACTTGCGCGCCATCGACGAGCGCCGACCGATCGCAGCACGGCGCGCGCATTTGTTCACTGACAGGATGGTGATGCTTGATTGCGAGTCCCTTGCGCTGCCGCTTGCAAACGACGGCACGAACATCGACATGCTGATGACCGGTTTCGTGTGGTGTGACTGACCCGCCTGGGCCGGCGGCAGTAAGGACTTGACGGCGCGTCCCCCCTCGCCAAACATCGTTGGCGAAGGCGCGTAAAAGGCCGCAGGAAGAGCCGCGCCGCAGGGAGGAGGGCATGACCGCCGACGGTTCCGCCGCGGTGGCGCCACGGATCGCAATCCCGCGCGACTATAATGCTGCGGCCGATCTGATTGACCGCAACCTCGCCGCCGGCCGCGGCGACAAGCTCGCCTTCGTCGACGACCGTACCAGCCTGACCTATGCCCAGCTCGCCGAGCAGGTTGACCGCGCCGCCAACGCATTGCGCCGGCTGGGGCTGCAGCCCGAGCAGCGCGTCATGCTCTGCCTGCTCGACACTGTGGATTTTCCGGTAGCGTTTCTCGGTGCGATCAAGGCGGGCATCGTGCCAGTGCCGGTGAACACCCTGCTGACGGCTAACGACTATGAATTCATGCTGCGCGACAGCCGCGCCCGCGCGCTCATCGTGTCCGACGCGCTCTACAACAAGCTCGCGACGGCGCTGGCGACCCAACCGGCTCTCGAACATGTGATCGTCTCGGGCGTGGCGCCGGCCGGACGCCTGTCGTTTGCGACGCTCCTTGCCGACGCACCGGCCAAGACGCGGGCGGCGGCGACCACGTGCGACGACATTTGCTTCTGGCTCTATTCGTCGGGCTCGACTGGCGCGCCCAAGGGCGCGATGCATCTTCATTCGCATCTGACTCTAACCGCCGAGCTTTACGCCAAGCCGGTGCTCGGCATCCGCGAAAGCGACGTTGTCTATTCCGCCGCCAAGCTGTTCTTCGCCTATGGCCTGGGCAATGCGCTAACCTTTCCGCTGGCCGTCGGCGCCACCAGCCTGCTGCTGGCTGAACGGCCGACGCCGGCGGCCGTGATCCGCATGCTGCGCGAGAAAAAGCCCACAATCTTCTATGGCGTGCCGACGCTCTATGCGGCGCTGCTCGCCAGCAGCGATCTGCCGCAGCGCGGCGAACTGGCGTTGCGGCGCTGCGTGTCGGCGGGCGAGGCGCTGCCCGAAGATATCGGCAAGCGCTGGACCGAGCGCCTCGGTGTCGAGATCCTCGACGGCATCGGTTCGACCGAGATGCTGCACATCTTCCTCTCCAACCAACCGGGCGAGGTCCATTACGGCACCACCGGCGTGCCGGTTCCGGGCTACGACATCCGCCTCGTCGACGAGGAAGGAAAACCGGTGAAGGACGGCGAGATTGGGGAGCTTCAGGTCGCCGGACCGACCAGCGCCGCCGGCTATTGGAACAATCGTGCCAAGAGCCGCGAGACCTTCCTCGGCGCGTGGACGCGCAGCGGCGACAAGTACACACGCGACACACAAGGCTATTACACGTATGGCGGCCGCACCGACGACATGCTGAAGGTCAGCGGCATGTACGTCTCGCCCTTCGAGGTCGAAGCAGCGCTGATGACTCACGCCGACGTGCTCGAGGCGGCGGTGATCGGCCACGCCGACGCGCAGCAGCTGGTCAAACCCAAAGCCTACGTCGTGCTCAAGCCCGGCCACGCCAATTCGCCGGCGCTCGCCGAGGCGCTGCAGACGCACGTCAAGGCGCGCCTCGCGCCCTACAAATATCCGCGCTGGATCGAGTTCGTCGGCGATCTACCCAAAACCGCGACCGGCAAGATCCAGCGCTTCAAGCTGCGCGAACGCGACCGCAAGTGACGACAACGGCAACCCAGGGGGACAGCATGACGAATTCGACCAGGAAGGCATCGCGCCGGCGGGTGCTCGCCGGCATGGCGGCGGCCGGCGCGGCCGCAGCGACAGGCTTTGTGCCGACGCGCTTCGCCATCGGTCAGCAGGCCAAGATCCGCCTCGGGCTGATGCTGCCCTATACCGGCACCTATGCCGCATTGGGCAAGAATATCGACGACGCGCTGCGCCTGGCGATCCTCGAGAAGGGCGGCAAGCTCGGCGGCCGCGACATCGAGTACATCACGCTCGACGACGAATCCGATCCGGCGAAGGGCAGCGACAATGCCAACAAGCTGGTGGCGCGCGACAAGGTCGATTTCATGATCGGCACCGTGCATTCGGGCGTCGTCATGGCGATGGTCAAGGTGGCGCGCGACACCAACACCATGCTGGTCATTCCGAACGGCGGCGTTGGCGCCGCCACCGGCGCGTTGTGCGCGCGCAACATCTTCCGCACCTCGTTCTCGAACTGGCAGCCGGCCTACGCGATGGGCAAAGTCGCGGCCGACGCCGGCCACAAGCGGGCCGTGGTGATCTCATGGGATTACGCCGCCGGCAAGGAATCGACCGACGCATTCACCGAAGCCTTCGAAAAAGGCGGCGGCAAGACCGCGAAGGGCCTGTTCCTGCCCTTCCCCGGCGTCGAGTTCCAGCCGCTCTTGACCGAGATCGCGGCGCTCAAGCCGGACGTCGTTTATGCCTTCTTCGCCGGCGGCGGCGCCGTCAAGTTCGTCAAGGATTACGCCGCGGCCGGTCTCAAGACGGCGATCCCGCTGGTCGGACCCGGCTTCCTCACCGACGGCACGCTCGAAGCGCAAGGCGAGGCGGCGCAGGGCCTCGAAACCACCCTGCATTACGCCGACGACCTCAAATTCGCCAAGGACAAGGCGTTCCGCGCCGCGTTCAAGAAGGCGACCGGCCGCGACGCCGACGTCTATGCCGTCCAGGGCTACGACACCGGCACGCTGCTGATCTCCGGGCTTGGCGCGGTCAAAGGCGACGTCAAGGCGCGCGATGCGCTGGTCAGCGCGATGGAGAAGACGGTGTTCGACAGTCCGCGCGGCCGGTTCACGCTCTCCAAAGCGCACAATCCGGTGCAAGACTTCTATCTGCGCAAAGTGCAGGGCACCGAGAACCGCTATGTGCGCGTCGCCGTCAATGGGCTCGCCGATCCGGCCACCGGCTGCAGGATGTCGGCGTAGAAAGCGGTCAGCGATCAGCCATTGGCCAAGTCTCTTCGGCTGA
>JBAVMB010000266.1:0-7554 GCA_049689615.1 Allostellaceae bacterium | reverse complement strand
GGCTACGCTATTGCGCTCGACATGGTGGTGCGCGGTCCCGAGGACCGCAGCTTCCGCAAGTCGATCGATACCTATGCCGTGCTCGGCCCGTGGCTGGTGACGGCCGACGAGATCGGCGATCCGTCTAAGCTCGCCTTCTCGCTCAAGGTCAACGGCGAGACGCGCCAGGCGTCGAACACAAGCCTGATGGTGATGAACATTCCGCGCCAAATCGCCTGGGCATCGACGTTCTATACGCTGCTGCCCGGCGACATCATCATGACGGGGACGTGTGAGGGCGTCGCGCGGGTCGTCCCCGGCGATAGGATGACGCTTGAGTTCGAGCGTATCGGCCGCATGGAGGTTCTGGTCCGCAGCGCCTGACGATCAGTCGCCGCGCGTAATTCGGCCGCTATCCGGATTAACGGTGACTTCGTGCATGCGGCCATCTTGCGTCACCGAAGCGATGAATCCCGTCCGGGCCGAACGAATGGCGTTGACCTGCACGTAGCCGCGATCGGCCAGCAAGTTGAGCGCGCGGGTTTCGCGATCGGCTGCTGCGCTTGGCGGCGTGATCCGGCCGTTGTCCGGATCGACGGTAACGGTATAGGCGGCGTGCGGATCATCGACGGTCGCCTGGTAATCGCCTCCAGTTCGGTGCAAATCGTGAAATGGCCCATAATCGGCTGCGGCGAGATCGTTGAGCGCGGCGGTCTCACGTTGCTGCTCGCTGGCGGCCACGGTGGTGCGGATCACTGGCTTGTGCGTCGGGTTGAGTGTCGTTTTCGGTGGCACGGCCGGACCAGCGGTCGGGTTGATCTGCGAAAGCGAGCGCGCGTCCGGCATCGGCGCGATAACCGGCGCCGCCGCATGCGGCGCCGGTGTGTTTGGCGTCGGCGCCGGTGCGATCGGCACGGTCACCGCTGCCGGATCCGCCATTGCGGCGCCGGCGAACGCCCAGCTCATAGCGACGACCGTGGCAAGAATCCGATTCATCGTGCGCTCCTTGCGGTGGCGCCCAGCCTCGGCGCCGACCACGCAAATTTGGCTCAATTCTACGGTTTTGGCTCAATTTCGGACAAGGCGGCGTGTGGCCAAGGTGTGGTTCGCAGCGCCGCTGGGGCGAACCTAAATTTTGCGTTATAATAAGCGCCATCCGGGGGAGCGGCTTGTCCGCCGCACCGGCGCGGGCCGCTCCAACTCAGCGTGGAGGCTCTTTATGAACGTCGAAGCCATTCTTAAAGCCAAAGGCCGGGAGGTCGCGACTGTCGCGCCCGATGCGGCGGTGTCAGAGGCGGTTCGCCTGCTGCACAGTCGGGGAATCGGCGCGCTCGTCGTCAGCGCCGACGGCAATCGCATCGATGGCATCGTTTCGGAGCGCGACCTTGTGCATGCATTGGCCCAACGCGCCGCCGTGGTGCTCGACCTGCGGGTTTCCGAATTGATGACGCGCCGCGTCGTCACCTGCACGCCGAACGACACGATCGCGGAGCTGATGGCCGAAATGACCCGCCGCCGGATCCGTCACCTGCCGGTCGTCGATCGCGGCCGCCTCGTCGGCCTCGTCAGTATCGGCGACCTGGTGAAAAACCGTCTCGAGGAAATGGAATTCGAGACCACGTCGCTGCGGCAGTTCATCGCGGGCGCTGCCTAACCGGCAGCAAGCCCGTCTTCGAGCCAGTGGATTACGGCGGTGACGCCGTCGAGGCGATAACGCGCCCGGCTGCCGCCGTCGCCGACGTGGACCGCAAAGCCGCCGAGCTGGTTGACCGCGACAAAGCCATCCTCGTCCGTCCGGTCATCGCCGATGAAGATTGGCCGCCGCCCGTGGAATTCGGGCTCGGTAAGAAATGCTTGCGCGGCGTGGCCCTTGTTCGCTGCCTGCGGGCGAATCTCAATCGCCATCTTGCCGACCAGCATTACCAGACGGTTTTGCGATAGTCGGACGGCCTCCTCCGCGACCTGGCGGCAGGCGTCGACGAGCTCCGGTTGGCCGCGATAATGGATGGCGATCGCCAGCCCCTTGTCCTCGACTGTCGCGCCGGGTGTCGTCGCCGCAAAATGGCGCACAGCGGGACGGATCAAGTCGAGCGAAGGATCGGGCGAAGGGCGGTGAACGATGCCGGCCGCGCTGCGCCATTCGAGACCGTGATTGCCGGCAGCCGCGCCCGTGTAGCCGGCAAGAAAACGCGCCAGTTCGTCAAGCGGCCGGCCACTGATAACGGCGAGTGCGCCGTCCAGTTGCGCGGCGACACGCTGCAGCAGATCGGGCAAGTTCGCTGCGACTTCGATGCGTTCCGGCGTCGCGGCGATTTCGACCAGCGTGCCGTCGAAATCGAGGAACAGCGCGTCGCGGCGCGACAGCGGCGGCGGTTGGGACATGGCACGGTAGCTTGTAGCGGTCATTGAAGCGATCGCGACGGGCGGGATGAATGCGATCCGAACCGGCAATTGTGGCGGAATTCGGACGCGCGGTGCGGCGGCGCGTTCCGTGTCGGCAACGACCAAGAGTGCTGAATCAGTGTGCGGTCTTGAGACACTGCGGACCTTTCTTGCTGCACTGCAGGCTGTAAATCATTGGGCGAATCGCGCCAAGCTGTGCCAAATTTGTGCCCTATTTGCCGGTTTAGATTTTATGCGGTCGGCCGACGCGGGCCGTGCGTCGAACGCGCATCGTGGAGCGTCGCACTCTTGGTGACGCCAGCCGCCAACGACGGAGGTGGGGAATATAGCTGTCGATCTCGCTTCCAATGTTCGCACGTCGAGCAGGGAACATTTGTGTATTGGGTCCATTTTGATTGAGGTGACCAGCGATGACGACGCTTGAAAAGGAATCTCTCTGGCCTGGTGCAAACACCCCGATAACGGCAAGCGCGACCAATCCATCGGATCGGATAGGGCCGTTGGCCGGCGCTCGCGTCAGGTTGGTGTTGGTCGAGGACGATCCGGACTATCGCGAAGCGGCAGCGGCCGAGCTCGGCGAGCTGGGATTCGAAGTCCGGGCCTTCGCGGCCGGCGACGAGATGCTCGAGTATTTTGCGCGGAACAATGATGCCGACGTAATCGTGCTCGATTGGAAACTGCCCGGCGGTCTCGGCATCGATCTGCTGCCGAAGCTGCACGATCGCGGCATCCGATTGCCGGTGGTGTTCCTCACCGGCATGCCGGCGACTGCATACGAAAGCGCGGCGCTCGACCGCGGCGCGCTCGATTTCGTCGACAAGGCGCGCGGCGTGCCCATCCTGGCAAAACGTATCCGGCTGATCCTCGATTCGCACCGACGTGCGCGCGAAACTCCGGCCCGGGCCGCGCTGTCCTGCGGCAAGCTGCTCCTGCGGCCGGATGTCCGCCGGGCGTTCTGGGACAATCAAGACGTCAATCTCACGGTGACGGAATTCAACATCGTCCATCTGATCGTGTCGCACGCCGGCGAGCACGTTACCTATCGCGCGATCTACGATTGCGTCCACCACGCCGGCTTTGTCGCCGGCAATGGCGACGAGGGCTATCGCACCAACGTCCGGTCGTCGATCAAGCGCATCCGCAACAAGTTCCGGACGCTCGATGCAACGTTCTCCGAAATCGAGAACTTTCCGGCATACGGCTACCGGTGGCGTACGTCGCCGGTCCAGGCCGCCTGACGGCGTGGCATCCTCTGCAACCCGTCCCGGCAACCGGCCACGCGATATCCGCGCCGCCGCTGACGAAACCGTGCACGCCTTCAAAGGGCCGTTGGCAACGATCCAGTCATCGATCGAGCCGCTGCGGCGCGCAGTTCCGCCCGACGATGCGCGGGCGCTTCGCGCACTGGCGTTGATCGAAGCGGCACTCGGCCGCCTCAAAGGTTTGGTTGAGGCGGCATACGAACGCGATTGTGCGACAGCGGCGGAGCTCGAACGGTCCGAGAGCCGTTCGCAGAGCTGACCGCGGCGCGGCAAAAATCCCGAACCGCGACCGCGGCGATCAGTACTGCAGCCGGATCTTGGCGCCGATCAGCGCCCGGTTGTAGGAAACGCCGGAAACGTTCGATGTGCGCGACTGGTACGACGCATCGAGTCCAGCGCGCCACATGCGGTTGAGCAAGTAGGTCAGGCCTAGATCGCCTTCCACGATATTGTCGGTGCGCGACGTTCCGCGGAAATCCTCGGATGTTAGGCTCAGGCCGCCAGTCAGCAGGATGTTGCGCAGCACCTCCTGCTCGACCGATACGTTCGCCTGGGTTTGCAGGAACGACGTAACGGCTTCGGTGGCTGTTGTACCGAATAGGTCGACTTCCTGAACCGTGCGCGAGAGATTGGCGCGGACTGATGTCGCCTGGGTCACGTTCCACAGCAGATTACCGCCGAAGCCGGGACTGTAAATCGAGCTGAGCCGCGGATCGTCGTAGTTCTGTTGAAGGTAGCCGACGAACGCCTCGCCGCTGATCAACGGCGTGATCTGGAACGCGGTGCCGACATCCGCTTCGAAACCGTGCGACGAGCGCTTAACGCCGAAACTGTCGAAGGTGGACTGATAGATGCGGGTGTTGGCGTCGCCGGCGATGAACGCGTGGTAGCCGGGGATGATCTCGTAAGTGAGGCGCGGACCGCCGTGTATCTGGAGGCGGTTACGATCCGATTCGCGGAGCAACGTTCCAGAATTGGTGAGAGCGTTATCGTAGCTGAAATAGTCGACACCGGCATTCGCCTTCAGCCCGAGGATGCCGCGCTCACGTTCGAACTGGAGCAGGCCGCTGGCATCCTGATATTCGGTTGGATGCAGCTGGGTCGGACCCGAGCTCGGCGACGTACGATCCTCGTGCGCATTCTGGAAGCCGAGTGCAGCGCTCAACGACTCGCCGTGCAAGATGTCGAGCCGTCCGTTGGTTGCGAAGCTGTAATTGGTCTGGTTCTCGCTGACTTCGCTCGCGTAACGTCGGACTTCGGCATTTGCGAGAAAATTGAGTGCGCTGCTGCCCCAATCCGACTTCAGCGCTGCCGCCGGCCGCGCCGAAGTATAGAAATCGCTCTTCTCATGGGACTCGCTGGCGAAGACGTTGGAGTCCAAGAACTCTTCGAGTTCGCCGGCTGGATAAAAGAAGAAATCGCCGAAGCGCACGCCGACTGGGTCGAAATCCGGCCTGGGGTGCTGGAGAACGCTTTGCCGCTCGGGCACCGTCGCCTCCGGCGCTTCGAGACCGATGATCTGAGCGACCGCAACGTGGTTGGCGGCACCGAGCGTGATACCTGCCAGGAGGACGACCCCCCATCTGCGCATGCGCGGCATCCTTTTGCTTTCGTGGGTTCCAAGGCAGCAGCGGCGAATTGTAATAAACCGCCGCCAGCCTAGGGTAGTGGAACGCATAGGGCCAGCCGGTTTGTCGCCGGTTGTGGCAAATTTGCCAGCCGATAGGCCGCCAATCTGCCCCGGTTGGCGCCGGCAGGGCGCCTCTTAATGGTGGGCGACGTGCCCGGCATTCTGCATCGCGTTCTGGACGTAGACGTGGACCGTCTGGCCACCGGTCGTTGTCGCCGCGTATTCGGTAAAACCGACCATCTGGCTCGCATTGCCGCCAGCCTGTCCGGCCTGCGTGACGGGCTGGCTGATCTGCGTCCAAGTCGAACCGGTGCCGGCCAGGTTCACCGTGTCGTTGGCATTGCCCAGGATCCACAAGGCGGCTGCGCCGCCGGCGTTCTGGACCGCCGTCGGCTCGTGCTGTGCCAAGTTGAACACGTCGTTGGCGGTCAAGGTGATGCTGTTGGCGGTACCGGAATGCGCGCCGTCGGTCAGGTCGAAGACTTCGACGTTCTTGACGTTGCCGGTGCTTGGATCGCTGCTCAGCGTTGAGGTGAAGTCGAGGTTCTGCGCCGTCGAGCTTTCGATCTCGAGCATGTTGAGGCCGCCGATCGAAGCGGTGGAACCGGGTGCGCCGTCGATGTGCGTGTTGCCATCGATCGTCGCCGTGCTGCTCCATTCGATCACGCTGGTTGCGCCCGTGGTCGTCGAACCGTTGAGGGTGGCCGCGTCGGAGCCGTTGGCATAGTTGACGGTGTCGGCATTGCCGGCGCCGTTGGCCGATGTGCCGCTGCCATCGAACAGGTAGCCGAACGTGCCGCTTATGCTGCTCAAGGCGGTGTCGTTGAACGCGGTGAGCGTCGTCAGCGTCGAACCGGTGTCTTGCGAGGTGCCGGCGGCGCTGACGCTGCCGGTGTCGCCATTGTCGCCAAGGCCGTCCAGCGCCGGATTGATCACGGCGGCATAGGCATGCTGGCTCGGGCCGATCGTGGCGCCGATGTTGAAGGTCTCGCCTTCGATCGACACGCTCGAGACGTTGGCGCCCGACCCTGACAAATATTCGAGGCTCACCAGCGCCGGGTCGTTGGGTTGTACGATCGTGCCGGATTCCGGCGTCACCACGACGTGGCCGCTGCTGTCGACAGTGACAAGCTGTTGGAAGGTATGCGCCGGATCGACCGCGTCCGTGTAGGTCAGGAGCATGCTGGTGGTTGCTGATGGCGGCGCACTGACGCCGACCGTGGCTGTCGTCGAGGACACGGTGGCGGCGTTGAATTCGAACTGAATCTGCTTGAAGTCGCTTGTCAGGTTGCCTGCCGTGTCGGTGCCGTTGCTGGTGACGACGTCGAACGCGTCCTCGAAGCCGGGCTGGTAGAAGCCTTGATTGACGAACGGCTGGTTGACCGCTTGCGACATCATGTCGGATCCGAGTTGCGACAGGACGTGCTCGTGCGTCGTGTCGAGCGTGTAGCCGTAATTGCCGGCGCTATCCATCGTGAACACGCCATAGAGTCCGGCAAGGGCGGTGCCCGGGTTGGCATGCGTGCCGAAGGTCAGCGGCTGTGTGCCGAGTGTGTCATAGCCTTCGATGAAGGCGGCGGGCGACGACGACACGACCTCATTGATGTAATTGCCGGTGAGGTCGACCGTGTAGTCGGTGCCGCTGACATGGGTCGGTGCCGGCGGGCTGCTGCCAAGAAAATAATTATGCAGGTCGACGTCCGGCACGGTGAGGAACGGGCCCGAAGGCGGTGTCGGCGGCCCCGGAGGTCCTGGCGGTGACGGATTGCCGCCGCCGCCGCCGCCGACGCCGTGCAGGAACTCGTTGCTGATGCCGAAGCCGGTGGGTGACAGCGGGCCATCCGGATTTAGGCCGGGGCCAATGCCGCCGATATCGAACGGCGCGGTGCCGAAACCGGTATTGGCGACGATCGGCGTCGGGCCGGCGGTGGGGTTGATCTCGTTCAGCGCCGGGCCGCCGCATGGGCCGGCCAACGACAGATGGAAGGCCTGCAGCAGCTCACTCGCCGTGATCACCGTGCCGTCGGGCAGCTCGAACGGCACCGGCTGGGGTCCGCACGGGCCGATGACGTCGTGCAGCGTGATCTGCGCGCCGTCGGGGAAGGTCAGGATCAAGTCGCCAGTGTGCTCTGCGGCCTTCAGGTCGAGCGGATTGAAGTCGAAGGTCAGCGGCTGGTTGGGGACGATCGGGACGACGATATACTCGCCGGCCGCCGGCTCGTGCACGGCAATCGGCGGACCGACCGGCGGGCCGGGCTGGGCTGTCGCGCAGGGTTGCGG
>JBAVMB010000265.1:0-2310 GCA_049689615.1 Allostellaceae bacterium | reverse complement strand
CCTTTGCGCGGATCGTGCAATAGCAACGCTGGTTTCCTGCCGCCGGCCTCGGCATAAGCGGAGAGGAGAGTTCGCAGGCGCGTCGCCAGAAAATCGACCGGCGGCATGGCATAGGCCGCCGCGCCGGTCGGGCAGACGCTGTGGCAGGCGCCGCAGCCGCCGCAGATATAGGCATCGATCGCGACGCTGTCGCCAGCCGGAACGATTGCGGCAGTCGGACAGACATCGAGACAGCGCGTGCAGCCGGTCTTCTGCGAACGCGAATGCGCGCACAGCTCGGCGTGGAAATCGACGTAACGCGGCTTTTCGAACTCGCCGACCAGGTTGGCGAGCGCGAACAAAGCCGCTTGCACCGCGGCGGGATTCTTGGGATCGGGCCGCAGATAGCCGTCGCGCCGCTCGCCGCCGGCGAACAGCGGCGTGCCGCCGCTGAGGTCGAGAATCAGGTCGCAGCGGGTCTTGGCGCCATTGCGCGGCGGTTCGAAGCCGAGCATCGCTCGCGATGACGGCAGCGCCGCGGCATAATCGTCAACGACGATTTCGAACGCGCCGAGATGGCCCTTGGCCGCGGCAATCGTGCCGCGATGGATCGGCACCTTGACGACGCGCGGTGGCACGATTTCCGCCGGCTTCGACAACAGCAGCGTGACGTCGAGCCGGTCGGCGAGCTGTAGCGCCGCCGCCAGCGCCGTCTCGTCGCGGCCGTACACGAGGCAAAGGCCGCCCGACTTGAGTGTCAATGCCGGCACGGGCGGCGCATCGAGGACCGCCTCCGCCAGCAGTGCCGCGATCTTGGGCAGCGCCTGTGCCGCCTCATCCGACCAAAGGGCGCGCTCGCGGATGTTCGTATAGCTGGCGGCGACGCCGGCGCCGGAAAGCGCTTCGGCGAACAGCGGTTCTTCCTGGGTGCAAGCGATCACCAGCGGCTTGCCGTTCTTCGCGGCGTTCAACAGGCCATCGAGCTCGGCGCGGCAGAGGTGGTGGCTGACGGCGCTCGCACTGGCGCGGCCGCAGGCGCGCGCCGCAGCCTTGCCGTCGAGCGGCATTGTGCTCTCGCAATCGCAAAGCACGACCCGCTTGCCGCCGATTTCCATGCGTTCAGCCCCGGAAGGCCGCCATCGTCCGGCATCGCGCGCGACCTTGATCTAAATCAGCGCCCGCCGTCGTGCCGGAGTTACTCAGGAGCAGAAGCCCGGGAACGGCCGTGCCGCCGTGGCGGCGGCTGACGGTCCCGCGCAATCGACTGAAAGGAACCTTACCGTGACCCATCGAATCTTGGCCGTCCTCGCGCTGCTCGCGTTTGCGGCCACTCCGGCGCTTGCGGCCGAAGATTGCGCCCAAGCGCTCAAGGATACCACCGGCAAATTCAAGGTCAGCACGATCGGCCCTCAGGCCACCGCAACCGCCGGCGACCTGATCACGAAAGCCGAGCCGATGTGCGGCGGCGACGCGGCGCAGCAGGCGGAGGCGATTGAACTCCTGCGGGATGCTCGTATGATGATCGGTGAATGAACGAACCCTTGCCGGAACCTGCCGGCGCGGTGCCGGCACGCAAGACGATTGTTCCGCTCGGTGTCGTCTTTGAACGGCGCCGGATCGCACATCCGTGGCAGGAATGGCAGTGGAAGCCGGTCGCGGTCATTCCCGGCGCGCCGAAGGTGACGCAGCCGAACCTGCTACGCGAGGACGACGATTGGGCGTGGTATCACCTGGCGACGCTCGATCTCGAGCTTTTCGCCTACGAGACTCAAGACTATCTCCTCAACCTGTCGCAGCAACCGCCGCTCGTTTACGTGCTTTGGCGTTCAGAGGCGAGCATGCCGGACGGAAAGCCCGAGCCGTTCCGCGTCACGGTCTGTCATACTGAGACGCAGGATTATCTCGACGGCGGCGACGTCACCGCCGACGGCGTGGCGATGCCGGAGCCGGTGTTGAGTCTGCTGCAGCGCTACGTGCAGGCGTATCACGTCGACGTGCCGTTCAAGAAGCGGCAGCGCACGCCGCTCTTGCGCGCGCACCAGGTGAAGGACGACTATGGCTGAGCCCGCCGATTTTTTGGCGCGATGGTCCCGATTGAAGCGACGGGCGCGTCAGCCGCAGCCGTCGGACACTGCACCAGTAAGTGCGACGGCGGCCACGCCGGCGGTTGAAACGCCGCCGGAAACGCTGCCGCCGGTCGAATCTCTCACCGCGGAGTCAGATTACAGAATTTTCATGCAGCCGGGCGTGCCCGAGGTCACGCGCAACGCCGCGTTGCAGAAGCTTTGGCGCAGCGATCCGGTTTTCGCCAACCTCGATGGGCTGGTCGAA
>JBAVMB010000264.1:0-1732 GCA_049689615.1 Allostellaceae bacterium | reverse complement strand
GCCGCGAGGAGCGCTACGACGGCGTCGTCTACATAAACGAAATCGCGCACTTGGCCACCATCGCCGAAAATCGAAACCGGCCGGCGCCCAGCCAGCCGCGCGAGAAAGCTCGGCACGATGCCGGGATAAGCGCAATCCGCCGACTGGCGCGGCCCGTAAACGTTGAACAGCCGCAGGCCGACTGTCGGCACGCCGTGGGCTGCGTGCGCGATCCGCGCATGCAGCTCGCAGCCAACTTTATCGGCGCCGCAGATCGAAATCGGCTGTGGCGCCAGCGTTTCGCTCAATGGCGCCATGCCGCGATTGCCGTAAACCGCAGCCGACGACGCATAGACAACGGGGATCGCCTTGCCGGGCTGCGCGCGGCGCGCAGCGTCGAAAATATTGATCGTGCCCGTCAGGTTGGTGCGATGCGCCTCGAGCCAGCGGCTCTGACATTCGATGACCGACGGCACCGCCGCAAGATGGAAGCAACCGTCCACATCTTGAATGGCGCGGCGCACGGCCGCCGGATCGGCGACATCGGCCTCAATGAATTCAACGCCGCGCGGAAGGTGCTCGCCCCGGCCGCGCGACAGATCGTCGAGCACGCGCACGGTATCGCCGCGTTCGATCAGCGCTTTGACGAGGTGCGAGCCGATGAACCCGCAGCCGCCAGTGACCAGGTACAGCCGGCGCGCGTGCGGCGCGGCGACGGCACGAAACAGATCTGGCGCGGAATAGCCGTCGAGCATCGTCGAGAGTCCCGTGCATCGGCCGCCTGGTTAACACCGCGCGGCAGATGCTCGACGATTTGTAGCATTCTCGCTAAATGCTTTCAGTAGCGAGCTACGGTTAACGGACGGATTTTTCGTGCAGACACTTTCGAACGCTCAAAAGGCGCTGGCGACGCTGCTGAACATTCCTTTGACCTCGGTACCGACGGTGCCGACGGCAACGGCAATTACGACTGCGATCAGGCTGGCGATGAGCGCATATTCGATCGCCGTCGCGCCGCGCGTGTCGCGGATCACTGAGAGAATGAATGCGTGCACGATCGTCTCCGGTGATGAGCCGGCGCGAGGCTAAACGATGCGCCATTAACTCGTTATTAAAAACCATGAATGTGGTTAACGCCGGGTTTACTGCGCCGCGGCAGCCGGCGGCCGCAGGATTTTCGCGCCCGGCCAGGTATCGCGGGTCGCCCGCTGATACTGCGGCGGCGCCGGGATGGGCTCACCCAACGCCTCGGCAGCGTGCCAGCCCCAGCGCGGATCGTCGAGAAACGCACGCGCCAATGCCACCATGTCCGCTTGCCCCTCAGCAACGATCGTTTCAGCCTGCCGCGCCGTCAGAATCATGCCGATAGCGCGCGTCGCAATGTTGGCATCGCGCCGGACGCGGGCGGCGAATTCCACCATGTAGCCGGGCGCGACCGGAATCTTGGCTGTTGCAACGTTGCCGCCGCCCGAGCAGCAGAGATAGTCGACGCCGCGCGCCTTGAGCGCCCCGGCGTAGACCACAGCGTCGTCGGGCGTAAGTCTGCCGTCGGTCCATTCGTGGCAGCTGATCCGCATGCCCAACGGCTTATCCTCGGGCCAGACCGCGCGCACGGCCTCGACGACGCGCAACGGAAAGCGCATGCGGTTCTCGGCGCTGCCGCCCCACTTGTCCATCCGCTTGTTCGACAGCGGCGATTGGAACTGATGCAACAGATAACCATGCGCGCCATGCAGCTCGACCAGATCGACGC
>JBAVMB010000263.1:0-2860 GCA_049689615.1 Allostellaceae bacterium | reverse complement strand
GGGCGCGATATCGGGACCGTCGTTTGCCCGGACGCGGATGCCAAGATCTTTCTGACGGCCACGGTCGAAGCCCGAGCTTTGAGGCGATTCAAAGAGTTGCAGGCGGCAGGCGGCCCCGCTATATACGAGCGCGTTCTGCAGGATATGATGCTTCGTGACGCGCGCGACCGGGAGCGCCGAACCGCCCCGTTGCAGCGCGCTCCCGATGCGTTCGAGCTCGATACCACCGCGCTCGATGCCGATGCCGCATTTGCAGCCGCTCTCCGGTACATCGGGGGGCTCAAGCCGCGGCGTTAGGCTTGCACTGCAACGACGACGGGTTCACGCCGCCGCACCCGACCCTGCGGCAGCCGGCTGCGCCCCTCCCCCCGTGAGGCCGCGGTCTTTGTCGCGGGGAAATTCCGGAGTTCGCATGGCCGCTCGTCAATCCACTGTTTCGCAGGACAAAGGCAAGGAGAGCTTCGCGGCGCTCCTCGACGAAAGTCTCGGTGCCGCCTCGGGCCTCGAAGGCACGGTGGTCAAGGGCCAGGTCGTCGCCATCGAAAACGACATGGTGCTGATCGACGTCGGCCTCAAATCCGAAGGCCGCGTGCCGCTGAAAGAATTCGGCGCGGCCGGCCGCGCCTCCGAGATCAAGGCAGGCGATACGGTCGAAGTCTTCCTCGAACGCATGGAAGGCAAGAACGGCGAAGCGCAGCTGTCGCGCGAAAAGGCGCGGCGCGAGGAGGCTTGGTCGCTGCTCGAGAAGAGCTTCCAAGCGAACGAGCGGGTTCAGGGCGTCATATTCGGCCGCGTCAAAGGCGGCTTCACCGTCGATCTTTCAGGCGCCGTCGCCTTCCTGCCGGGCAGCCAGGTCGACATCCGGCCCGTGCGCGACATCACCCCGCTGCTCGGCTCGCCGCAACAGTTCCAGATCCTCAAGATGGACCGCGCGCGCGGCAACATCGTCGTCTCGCGGCGCGCTGTACTCGAAGAGAGCCGCGCCGAGGCGCGCTCCGAACTGGTCGCCTCGCTCAAGGAAGGCCAGGTCCTCAACGGCGTGGTCAAGAACATCACCGATTACGGCGCCTTCGTCGATCTCGGCGGCGTCGACGGCCTGCTGCACGTCACCGACATCGCCTGGCGGCGCATCAACCATCCGTCCGAGGCGCTGCATATCGGCCAGACCGTGAAGGTCCAGGTCATCCGCTTCAATCCTGAGACGCAACGCATTTCGCTCGGCATGAAGCAACTCGAGGCCGATCCGTGGGAAGGCGTCGAGCTCAAATATCCGGCCAGCGCCAAGTTCAAGGGCCGCGTGACCAACATCACCGACTACGGCGCGTTCGTCGAACTCGAGCCCGGCGTCGAAGGTTTGGTTCACGTCTCCGAGATGAGCTGGACCAAGAAGAACGTGCATCCCGGCAAGATCGTCTCGACGAGCCAGGAAGTCGAGGTCATGGTGCTCGACGTCGATCCGCAGAAGCGCCGGATCTCGCTCGGCCTCAAGCAATGCCTGGCCAATCCGTGGGAGAGCTTCAAGGAGAAGTATCCGGTCGGCACCGACCTCGAAGGCGAGATCAAGAACATCACCGAGTTCGGCGTCTTCGTCGGCCTGGCCGGCGACATCGATGGCATGGTGCACCTCTCCGATCTCGACTGGCAGAAGGCGGGCGAAGAGGCGATCAAGGACTACAAGAAGGGCGACATGGCCCGAGTGCGTGTGCTCGACGTTGACGTCGAGAAGGAACGCATCTCGCTCGGCATCAAGCAGCTTCAGGCCGAGCCGGCTTCGGCCGCCGAGACCGCCGGAATCAAGAAGGGCGACGTCGTGACTTGCACGGTCTCAGCGGTCACCGACAGCGGCATCGAGGTGACGCTGGCCGGTGGCATGCAGGGCTTCATCCGCAAGGCTGAGCTATCGCGCGATCGCGCCGAGCAGCGGCCCGACCGCTTCGCCGTCGGCGAAAAGGTCGACGCCAAGCTTACCGGCTTCGACCGTAGCGGCCGCAAGGCGACGCTCTCGATCAAGGCGCGCGAGATCGACGAGGACAAACAGGCAATGGCGGAATACGGCTCGTCGGATTCCGGCGCCAGCCTGGGCGACATCCTCGGCGCGGCATTGAGCCGGAAGAGCGAACGGGACGAGAAATCCGGCGGCTGAAACCCGGCCGCCGGCCCGCGCCGGCTTTCTTGACGGGGCGGGTTGGATTTGGCAGGGTTTCCAATGCTTTAACGCGGCGGGGGGCCTGGGCTGCGCAATGACCAAATCCGAACTGATTCAGCGACTGGCCGAGCGCAACCCGCATCTCTACCAGCGCGACGTCGAGCGCATCGTGTCCACCGTATTCGACGAGATCGCCGCTGCCCTTTCGCGCGGCGACCGCGTTGAACTGCGCGGTTTCGGCGCCTTTTCGGTCAAGCGGCGCGGCGCACGGATGGGCCGCAATCCGCGCACCGGCGAAAGCGTCCAGGTCGGCGAGAAACACATCCCATTTTTCAAAACCGGCAAGGAGCTGCGTGAGCGGCTCAACGAGCGGCCTTGAGCAGACGCGCAACCCAGTCGCGCGGGGTTGGCGGAGCGGCCGCGCGCGCGGCCGATTAACGGATGAAACTGTTTCATTGGCTGGTGACGGCGCCGTTGGCGCTGGTTCTGGTGGTGTTCGCGGTCTCGAACCGGGCGCGCGTCACTCTGACGCTGTGGCCATTCCCGTTCGAAATTGAGACGCGGCTGTTTCTCGTCATCCTGTTGTCGCTGCTGGCAGGGCTGCTGATCGGCATGCTGCTCGCCTGGCTGGGCGGCAGCACGGCGCGCCGGGAATCGCGGGCGCGCGCCAAACGCATCGCCGCGCTCGAACGCGAGATCGACGGCCTGCGTGCA
>JBAVMB010000262.1:0-2320 GCA_049689615.1 Allostellaceae bacterium | reverse complement strand
ACCCAGGACGCGGGCGCCGGCGTCCGCGACGTGGCGATAGAGCGCCGGCCGGCGCGCGAAGAACCCCCATGCGGCGAGGCCGAGGCGGTAAGCCCGCGGTGGCAGATGGCGCTGGAACTCGCGTTCTCGCCAATGGCGCATCATCTTCGGCAACGGGATCTTCATCGGACAGACGCTTTCGCACTGGCCGCAGAAGGTCGAGGCATTGGGCAAATTGCCGGCCTGTTCGATGCCAATCAGCGACGGCGTCAGCACCGAGCCCATCGGCCCGGGATAGACCCAGCCGTAGCTCTGGCCGCCGATCGCGCGATAGACCGGGCAATGGTTGAGGCAAGCGGCGCAGCGGATGCAGCGCAGCATGTCCTCGAACTCGCCGCCCAAGAGCGCGCTGCGGCCGTTGTCGAGCAGCACAACGTGATATTCGCCGGGACCGTCGGCGTCGTCGCGGCGGCGCGGACCGGTCGAGACCGTGGTGTAGGACGAGAATTCCTGGCCAGTGGCCGAGCGCGCCAGCAGCCGCAGGATGGTGGCCGCGTCTTCAAGCGTCGGCACCACCTTCTCGAGCGAGGCGAGCACGATGTGCGCCTTGGGCAGCGTCTGCGTCAGGTCGCCGTTGCCCTCGTTGGTGACGATGATGCTCGACCCGGTTTCGGCAACGAGGAAATTGGCGCCGGTGATGCCGACATCGGCGGCCAGGAAACGCGGCCGCAGGATCGCGCGCGCCTCGTCACACATCTGGCGTGAATCGTTCAGCGGCCGCGCCGCATTGAGGTCGCGATGCGTCTCGCGAAACGATTGCGCAATCTGCTCCTTCACCAAATGGACGGCCGGCGCGATGATGTGGCTCGGCGGCTCGTGCCGGATCTGGATGATGTATTCACCGAGATCAGTTTCGATCGGCGTGATGCCGTTAGCTTCGAGATGGTCGTTGACGCCCATCTCTTCGCCGATCATCGACTTGCCCTTGGTGACGGTCGTGGCGCCGAGGTGGCGGCAGATGGCGAGCACGGTTTCGTTGGCCTCGGCGGCGTCGCGGCACCAATGTACCTGTCCGCCGTTGGCGATCACCTTCTGCTCGAAGGCTTCGAGATAGAAGTCGAGATGCGCCAGCGTGTCCTTCTTGATCGCCACCGCCTGCTCGCGCACCTCCTCCCATTCGGGCAGCTGCGCCACCGCGTGGGCGCGGCGCTCGGCAAAGCCGGTGCGCAAATTGACCATCGCGCGTTGCAGATTGGGATCGCCGAGCGCATGGCGCGCGTTGGCTTTGAAGGCGCGGCTGGTCGGCTTCATGCGCCGCCCTCCGGCTCGCCGAGCGCGGGCCCGGCGACGCCGGCGAGCACTTCGGCAATGTGCCGCACCTTGGTGCGGTCGCCGGCACGTTCAAGTTTGCCGGCCATGTTGAGCAGGCAGCCCATGTCGCCGGCAAGCAGCGTATCGGCGCCGGAGGCGCGGATGTTGCCGGTCTTTTCCTCGACAATCTTGTCCGAAATGTCGCCGTACTTGATTGCGAAGGTGCCGCCGAAGCCGCAGCAGACTTCACAATCGCGCATCTCCTTGAGCGTCAGGCCGGCGACACTGGCGAGCAGCTTGCGCGGCTGCGCCTTGACGCCGAGCTCGCGTAGGCCGGAGCAGGAATCGTGATAGGTCGCGACGCCGTCGTAACGCGCCGTCACGCCTTCGACCTTCATTACGTCGACCAAAAACGAGATCAACTCGTGAGTGCGGGCCGCCAATTCGCGTGCGTCGTCGGCCGACGCCGGATCGTCGGCGAAGAGCGCCGGATAGTGCACCTTGATCATGCCGGCGCACGAACCCGACGGCGCCACGACATAATCGAAACCGGCCAAGGCGGCGATCACCGTGCGCGCAATCGCCTGCGCCGATTTGCGGTCGCCCGAATTGTAGGCCGGCTGGCCACAGCAGCTTTGCAGCCGCGGCACCTCGACCGCGCAGCCCGCATCCTCAAGCAGCTTCACCGCCGCGAATCCGACCGATGGACGGAACAGGTCGACGAGACAGGTGACGAACAGCGCGACGCGCGGCTTCTCGGTCATGCGATTTTTCCCGGCGTTTCTGCGCGCAGGATGGCGGCGCGGCGATGCGAAAGCAACCGCACAAAGAAAAACCCGCCGGGCGGAGGCCGCGGCGGGTTTTGCAAGACGCCGTCGCTCAACGCGGCGGCGGTGGAGGTGGCGGCGGATAGCCCGGAGGTGGCGGTGCATAGCCCGGCGGCTGCGATACTGGCGATGGTGCCTGCTGATAGCCCGGCACCTGGTTGCCGCGCGAATACATGCACTGCTGGTAGGCGATGTCGTAGCGC
>JBAVMB010000261.1:0-4156 GCA_049689615.1 Allostellaceae bacterium | reverse complement strand
CCGCCACCCTGCTCGATCGCGCCTTGAAGCCGCTCTATGGCGTCTATCGCGCGCTCGAACGCGCCCGCGCCGCCCGGGGCACGCTCGATCTCGACCTTCCCGAGCGGCGTATCCTGCTCGACCCGTCCGGCCACATTGCGCGAATCGAGCCGCGCGATCGCCTCGAAAGCCACAAATTGATCGAAGAACTGATGATCGCTGCCAACGTCGCTGCGGCCGAAACATTGGAACGATTGCAGCAGCCGTGCATGTACCGCGTACACGATTCACCCGACCCGGAAAAGCTGGCGGCGCTGGCACGATTCCTGGACGGCATCGGCATCCACGGCCTGACACTGGCCAGGGGCCAAGTCGTGCGGCCGCAGCATTTCAACATCATTCTGCGGCGGGCCAAAGGCACGCCGTACGAGCGGCTGGTGAATGCCCTGGTGCTGCGTAGCCAAGCACAGGCGGAATACAGTCCCGAAAATCTCGGTCACTTCGGCTTGTCGCTGCGACGTTACGCCCATTTCACGTCGCCCATCCGGCGTTATGCCGACCTGTTGGTCCACCGTGCGCTGATTTCCGGCCATCGCTTTGGGCACGACGGGCTGCCGCAGCCCACGGGGGACTTCAAAACCGCCGGCACACATATTTCGATGACCGAAAGGCGCGCGGCCGCCGCCGAGCGCAGTGCCGCCGACCGCTATACCGCGGCCTATCTGGCAGAGCGCGTCGGCGCTGAGTTCAGCGCACGCATCAACGGCGTTACACGGGCCGGCCTGTTCGTCACCCTGGACGAGACCGGCGCGGATGGCCTGATTCCGATTCGTACGCTGCCGGGTGACTATTACATCCACGACGAGGCCCACCATAGCCTCGAGGGCCGCCGTTCCGGACGAATCTATGTGCTCGGCGATCCGCTGCGAGTCCGCCTAGCGGAAGCCGACACCGTCACCGGCAGCCTGATCTTCGCCGTAACCGACGACTCGCCGCGGCGCGACCGGCCATCAAAACGGCCACGGCCTTAACCACAAATTCGCGCGGCACATACTCTGTTTGGGCCGTGTTTGGCGTGCGCCGTTAACGCTATATCTTCTTGCAACCCAAGATGCGCGAAGGCAACAATGGTTGCGGTGGGGAAACATTAATTTCAGCCAACCATGATGGCCTCGAGAGAAATTCGCCGAAGCGTCGCTCGAGTGCCAAAAGTCCTCGCCAAAGCAGCGATTTTTTCGGTCCTTGCGCTCTGTGCCTGCGCCGCCCAGCCGGCGCGCAACGCCGTTCAGCCAGTTCCGCTCGCAAATGGCGACCAAGGAGAGCTGTTCAGCGAGACCTATCAGAGCGTCATCGAATATCACATCGAGGCAACGCGCGCCGACGCGCTATCCCTCGCCAGCCTCGGCGATCTCACCAGTTTTGACCCCGGGGTCAGCGTCGGTCGCGACGGTGACGACGTCGTGCTTCACCACGGCAGCCAAGTCTGGCGCGTGCGGGCGCCGGCACCGTTTGACACCGCCGATTGGGGCAAGCTGACCGCGGATTTGGTGCAAGCGGCACACGACGCCTCGCCCAAAGTGGCCGCAGTCGCACCCGACAAGCTCGATCAGGCGCTGATCGATCATATGCTGGCGACACTCGATCGCTTCTCGCACTATGCCCGACCGGCGATCGCGCGCGAATGGCGCGCCGCCCGTGACGGCTATGGCGGCATCGGCATCGTCCTGAGTGAGGAGCCCGACACGCGGATCACAGCGGTCATGGCGGACTCGCCGGCATCGCACGCCGGCATCCACATCGACGATCGCATCGTCATGCTCGACGGCGTGCCATCCATAAAGTTGACGCCAGATCAATTGCGCAGCCGGCTGCGCGGACCGGCCCTAAGCACCGTCGTTCTCGGCATCCAGCGGGCCGGCATTGAGAAACCTATGATGCTGACGCTGCAACGCGCGCATCTCGTGCCACCGAGTGTCAGCCTGGAGAAGCTCGGCGACGTCGCGGTGATCAAAATCACCAGCTTCAACCAGGAGACCGGCGACGGCATCGTCGACGCACTAGCCCGCGCGCATCACGAGTTGGGCAAAAATCTGAAGGGATTCGTTCTCGACTTGCGCGGCAATCCGGGCGGCTTGCTCGATCAGTCGGTCACCGTAGCGAGTCAGTTCCTCGACGGCGGCACAATTGCGACGACGATCGGCCGCAATCCGGAAAGCTTCCAGTATTTCGCCGCGCCAACCAATCATCATGCAGAGACCCTACCGCTGGTGGTCTTGGTCAATGGTGGTTCGGCTTCAGCCTCTGAAATCGTCGCTTCCGCGCTGCAGGACGCCGGGCGAGCCGTGGTGGTAGGCACATCTTCTTACGGCAAGGGCACGGTGCAAACGGTGCTGCGGACATCGAACGACGGCGAATTGACCGTGACCTGGGCGCGCCTGATTACACCGAAAGGTTACTTCCTGCATCACCACGGCGTCGTACCGACGGTCTGCACCGCCGCTATCTCTAGCAATGCCAGCGTTGGCGCCATTCTGGCGAAAAACCCCGGACCAACGCTGAGCGAGGCGCGCGACACGCTCGACGACGCGGGCTGGACCGCATTGCGATCCGCCTGTCCTGCTTCAACCGAGCACGATCCGCTCGACCTTCGCGTTGCCCACGAACTGATTGAAAATCCGGCGGTCTACGCTCGCATGCTAGGCAGCGATCCGGTCCGGCTAGCGCACAACTTTCACGCTGCCGCGGCGCACTGACCGCGCGCCGCGCGCATCAGGCCCGGCCAGCACTGCAGAATTGCCAAGCGTGGCCGTGACGAGCGTACAGCAATAGATAGTGATGGCCATCGGCGTCGGCGATCATCACGACTAGGCGGTCGCCGACACAACTGCTCTCGGGATGGAGCGGTGGCGTCAGCCGCTTGGCCTTGGCGCAAGCCGCCACCAAAGGCGGTAACGAGGTGTGGACGGGTGCGAGCACCGCACCGTCGAGCGAAACATAGTAGTGCAGGACGGTGCCCTTCTTCACCGAGGCGCGCACCTCGATACGGCCGAGCCGCGATTTGTAATAGCCGGCTTCCTGTTCGCCATCGGAGGCTCCGGGCGCCACAGGATGGAAGGCGATCGCGGCGCAGTTCTGCGACGACAGCGGCTCAGCCGCCAGTGCCAGCCGCGCGAACCCAACCGCTGCAACAGCAGCCATCAGCACGAAGGCGAATCGCAGCATCGGACCCAATTATGTTGGTCGGGCCGCGAGCCTGCAAGCATTGCTCGCAAATTCACAGCGTTTATTGTTTGCTGTCCGCCATGAGGGCTGCAGCGTGGTTTGCGGCTGTGCTCGTCCTGGCGGCATTGCCGGCGCGCGCCGCCGACACTGATCTTGCGCTGGTCATGGCGATCGATGTT
Source organism: Allostellaceae bacterium (assembly GCA_049689615.1). Taxonomy (GTDB): domain Bacteria; phylum Pseudomonadota; class Alphaproteobacteria; order ATCC43930; family CGMCC-115725; genus REEB95. The sequence continues at coordinate 776 of JBAVMB010000261.1, read as the reverse complement.
TCGGGCAGCATCGATCCCCGAGAGTATCGACTCCAGCATGAAGGTATCGCGCGGGCATTTGAAACGCCGGCGGTGCTATCCGCCATCGCCGGCGGGCCGCAGAGAGCCATCGATGTCACCGTGATCGAGTGGTCCGACCGCGACAAGCAGGTCGTAATTGCACCGTGGACGCGGATATTCGACAAAGCGTCCGGGGAAGCTTTTGCCACGCAGGTGCGCGCGGCGCATCGCACCTCAGACGGTTTGACTTCTGTCGGCGACGCACTGTTGGCCGCGGCCGCAGCATTCAAGACACTCGACGATCAGCCAGCGCGCCGGGTCATCGATTTGTCGGGTGACGGCATCGCGAATATCGGACCCAAACCCGCCGATGTCCGCGACGTGCTGGTGGCGCAGGGCATCACGATCAACGGGCTCGCCATCCTGCAGAATGAACCGTGGCTGTCGAGCTATTACGATCAAAACGTCGTCGGCGGCCGTGGTTCATTCCTGCTCGACGTGCAGGGCTACAATTCGTTCGCACAGGCCATGCAGGAGAAGCTGATCAATGAGATTGCCGGCCGAGCGCTGCCCCTGAAACGCTTCGGCCGAGCGCAAGGCCCGGCCGAATCAGCACCCGCGAGAACGTTCGCTCAGATGCAATAGGTTTTCAGCGGCGCGAAGCCGTTGAATCCGACCGATGCGTAGGTCGAGGTATAGGCGCCCGTCGACAGGATCTCGACCTTATCACCGACTTTGAGATCGAGCGGCAAGCGATAAACCGTCCGCTCGTACAA
>JBAVMB010000260.1:0-4119 GCA_049689615.1 Allostellaceae bacterium | reverse complement strand
CTACTGTCCGCCGCCGGCCGGCTTCCGGTTCGGCACCAGCAAGCCCTGGACCCGCGGCGTCGGGCCACTGGCGATTTGATTCGGCGGCGCGGCTAGAATCTGGCTGACGTTGTTCTTCAGGTCGACGACGCCGTATTCGCCGCGCAGCTCGTCGTCGCCCTTGGTCAGTCTGACATGGCCGATCAGCGTCGCGATCTGCGGCCCGACGTTGTAGACGCCCTCGTCGCCGTGCGCGATCTGTCCGGGCGCGGAGATCAGCACATTGCCATAGCCGTTGACGCGGATGATTTGCGCCGGCTGGTCGCCTTGTTTCGCGACGTCGGCGGCAACGATATCGGCACGCATCCGGCGATCGCCGCGGATCACCAGCGCGTCACCGCGTGCCACGGCGATCTGCCTCTTGTCGTACCATTCCAGCGAATCGCGCGCGGTTATGGTTTCGCCCGGAGTCACGATGCGTAGGTCTTTCCCGGTCAGCATCATCACCGCTTGGTCGATGTCGTAAACCGCATGATCGCCGAAGGCCTGCTGATCGCCGTTGGTGAAATGGACGTGGCCGTCGGCTTCTAGCCGGTAGATCTCGGTCGACGATCCGCCTTGCAGCGGATTTGAGTCGCGTTGACTGTCTTTGCTCGTTGTCGCGGTTTGAGCGGCCGGATGGTCGGCACTCTGGCTGACCGGACGGTAATAGGCATAAAGAATGTCGGCGGTCACGGTGGCGTTGCCGCGAGTGGCCGATGCGTTCCCGCGCGCAATGTAAACGCTATGAGCCTGCTGCCACTCGATGCCGTGATCGGCTTCGATGTGGATCGGTCGATCGCTGGCCTGTACACCGGCGAGCTGCGCATGCGCGCATGGCGCCGCGGTGCCGGCGGCGATGGCCGCGACCACCAAAGCCGCCGCGCGCCGCAAAATCACGGCGTCGCCTTCGGTCGCGCATTAAGGTCGAGTGACGCATGACCCGTGAAGATCATGGTCTGGCCGCGGTCGAGGATGCGCAGCCCTTGCGCCTGGACATGGCCAAAGGTGCCGTCGCCCTCGACTGGATCGTGGCTGACCGCAGTACCTTGCGCCATGTTGATCGTCACGCTGTCGGAATGGAGTGCGTTGCCTTTGTCCTGATAGAGCTCGACGTTGCCGAAAAGATCGAGTTGCTGCTGCTGCGGCTGGTAGAGACCGACATAGGCAGTCAGCTCATCCCAATTGCCCGTGTTGGTCGTTAGGTCCGCCTTGGGCGAATCGAGCGAGATTGCATCGTCGACTTTGGGCATTTGGCTGGCGGAGTCGGCGGTGACGACGAACGGCCGGTTATCGCGGTCGATGCCGGTATATCGCGGATCGACCATGCGCACCTGGCGTGCTTGGCTGACGTCGATTTTCGGCATGCGTGCGAATTGCACGCGATCGATAGCGCCCTGGATCCGCGGCCAAACCGCCACCAGCAGCAGCAACGCCAAGGCGGTCGCCGGCAGGATGCGCTTGGCGACGCCGACAAAACGGCTGTAGCGCCGCAGCGTGGCAGTCCGACGTTCGGTTCCGAACGGGCGTGACTGCGCCAGATCGAGCTGCGTCTTCACGCGATTCCCGCTCGCAGACAATCGTGGATGTGCACGATGCCGAGCGGCTTGCTGGCGGCATCAACGACGAACAGGCTGGTAATGGCGTTCTGGTTCATCGTGGCCAGCGCTTCGGCGGCGAGCGCCTGCGGCCGGATGGTCTTCGGCCGGCGGCTCATAACCTCGGCGACGCCGGCGCGCAGCAGGTTGTCACCCATGTGGCGGCGCAAATCACCGTCGGTGACGACGCCAGCGAGACGGCCGGTGCCGTCGACGATGCCGACACAGCCGAAGCTTTTGGCCGTCATGGCGAGGATCGCATCGGCCATCGCCGTCTCGATTGGTACCAGCGGCATCGCCGATCCGTCGTGCATGATGTCGGCGACCTTGAGCAGGCGGCGACCGAGCCGGCCGCCGGGATGCAGCTCATGGAAGTCGTCGGCGGAAAATCCTTTGCGTTCGAGCAGCGCCACCGCGAGCGCGTCGCCCAGCGCCATCATCATCGTTGTCGATGTCGTCGGAGCTAGGCCCATCGAGCAGGCTTCCGCGGCGGCCGGCAGGCGCAGCGTTACGTCGGCGGCATCGGCCAGCGCGCTCTGTTCGCGCGCGGTGATCGCGATCAGCGGCAAGCTGAAGCGCCGCGCATGCGCAAGGATGTCGGCGAGCTCGGTGGTCTCGCCGGAATTCGACAGCGCGACCACGGCGTCGCCGGCGGCGAGCATGCCGAGATCGCCGTGGCTCGCTTCGGCCGGATGGACGAATTGCGCCGGCGTTCCGGTCGACGCCAAAGTCGAAGCGATCTTGCGCGCGACATGGCCGCTCTTGCCCATGCCGGTGACAGTGACGCGGCCTGCGATCGCCGCGAGCTTGTCGACGGCTGCGGCAAAGCTCGCGTCGAGCTCGGCCGCCAACGCCTCGAGCCCGACGATCTCGGTGTCGAGCACACGGCGGGCGACGGCGATATCCGGCGACTCTTTCGTCTTGGCGATGGTGCGGCGCAACGACGTTCTCCCGCTGCGGGCCTCTCCGACGGCTAACATCGGGGTGCGGGAACGGAAATTCCCCCTAATCATAGGCGCAATATGCTCCCGCGATCCCCCGAAATCAACGGAACGGGGCACGAACGGCACATTATTTGCTTGGTCGAGTTAAGACTTACTTTCAGTGCTCGAAAAGATCGGGTCCCGGGAAACCCGCGAGATCGAGCGCCGCGCGCGTCGGCAGGAAATCGAAGCAGGCGTGGGCCAGATCGGTACGCCCCTCGCGCGCCAGCATAGCGTCCAACCGGGTCTTGAGCGCGTGCAGGTGCTCGACATCGGCAGAGGCGTAACGCTTCTGCTCTTCAGTCAATTCGGCCGCGCCCCAATCCGACGATTGTTGTTGCTTCGACAGCTCGATGCCGAGGACTTCGCGGCACAGGTCCTTGAGTCCGTGGCGGTCGGTGAAGGTGCGCACCAGCTTTGATGCCACTTTCGTGCAATAGACCGGCGCCGCGCGCACGCCGAGATAGCGTTGGATCATCGCCAGATCAAAGCGCGCGAAATGGAAGATCTTAAGGACCTTCGGGTCGCCGAGCAGCGCCTTGAGACGCGGCGCGTCATACTGGCCGGGCGCAAATTGCACCAGGTGACTGTGGCCGTCACCGGCCGACAGCTGCACGAGGCAAAGACGGTCGCGCGCTGGATCGAGACCCATGGTCTCGGTGTCGACGGCAATGGTCTTGCCGAGCGCTAGGCCGGTCGGAAGATCGCCGCGATGCAGGTGGATCGTCATCGGCCTCGCCATCTCGAAACCGCCCGCGTCGCGGGGGAAAGCGGTGGTGCCCAGGAGAAGACTCGAACTTCCACGACCTTTCGGCCACTAGAACCTGAATCTAGCGCGTCTACCAATTCCGCCACCTGGGCAATCGGTCTGTGACTTAGAGATGCGGTCCCGCTCTGTCAATGAATCTCCGCATTTCCGGGCTTTCGGGCGGGCTCGCCTGGTGCCACAGCCTGTTGTAAAACAGCGCCGCAAACAGCGGGCAGAAACTATGCGGTATCGCCGTTTTGTCGTTGTCGGCGCCTCGGGCTTCGTCGGGCGCTATGTCGTCAAGCATCTCGCGGCCGAGGGCGCGGTGATCGCCGCGGTCAGTCGTTCGGCGACCGCCGCCGGTTTTCTCCGGCCGATGGGCGATGTGGGCCAGATCGCGCTGATCGATGCCGATATCGCCGATCGCGGTCGCTTGGCGCCGCTCATGGAACGGGCCGAAGGCGTGATCAACTGCGCCGGCATCCTCTATCAACGCCGCGCGCAGCGATTCCAATCGTTGCACGAAACTGGTCCCGCTGGTCTCGCGGCGCTGGCCGCTGGTGCGGGCGTCCGGCGCTTCGTACATATATCGGCGCTCGGTGCCGATCCGGCATCGCCGGCGCTCTACGGCCGCTCGAAGGCGGCTGGCGAGGCGGCGGTGCGCGCGGCGTTTCCCGCCGCAACGATCCTGCGGCCGTCGCTGATCTTCGGGCCCGAAGATGCGTTCTTCAATCGATTCGCCGCGATCGCGCGCGTATCGCCGGTGCTGCCG
>JBAVMB010000259.1:0-2679 GCA_049689615.1 Allostellaceae bacterium | reverse complement strand
CGATCGGCGTGCTCGTGGCGGCCACGCGGCGCAATCCGATACTGCGCGATCTGCTGCTGGGCTATGTGCGCTTCTTCCTGGTGCAGGTGCTGCAATCGGTCGCGTGCAACGGGTTGCACTCGGTCCGGCAGCGCTGCGCGCGCTGGCTGCTGATGGCGCACGACCGCGCCGGCACCGACACCTTCGGCCTCACCAATCAGTTCCTGGCGGATATGCTGGGGATCCAAAGACCCAGTGTCACAGTGGTGGCACGCTCGCTGCAGCAGGCGGGCCTGATCGACTATCGCCGCGGTACGATCACCATCGCCGACCGCAAGCGGCTCGAAGGCGCGGCATGCGAATGCTACGCAATCGTGCACCGCGCGCTTGACGATATCCTGAAGCGACCGGCCGGAACGAAGGCGAAGCGCCACCGCGCCTAGTTGTGTAATGTTGCTTACACAGTATAGTCGCTGACGTAGCGGCCGCAGGAACGGCGCGGGGGTCTGCGCCAGCGACCGCCGTTTGGTAGGCCAACCGTGAGCGACACCCGGGAAATCCCGATGCGCCGCACGAACGGACCCGTGACGGGCGTTCGCTGCATCGACTGCACGCTCCGCCGCAGGCGCTTGTTCGGGCCCTTGAGCGCCAGCGAGCTGGCGGCGGTCCAGGCGATGAAGCAACAGCATCTCACGGTTTCCGCCGGCACCGACATCGTGCGCAGCGGCGAGCCTGTGCGCATTTGCTACACCTTGTTCGACGGCTGGGCGGCCCGATATCACGAACTCAAATCCGGCGCGCGCCAGATCCTCGACGTCGTGCTGCCGGGCGATGCAATCGCGCTCGATTCCGTGCTGCTCGGCGCCGGCACGCATTCGGTTCACGCGCTGACCCTGGCAAGCTTCTGTGCGCTCGACGGCAGGCAGTTGGTGGCGCTGCTCGAGAGCAAGCCGGCGTTCGCCGCCGACGTGCTGCGCACGCAACTCGAAAACGAGCGGCGGGCCGACGCACGGCTGACCATGCTCGGACGGCTGAGCGGCGACGAGCGCGTCGGCTATTTCCTGGTCGAGACCTTCGAACGGCTGCGCCGGCGCGGCCTGACGAAGGGGACGCAGTGCACCTTTCCAATGCGGCGCACCGACATTGCCGACGCGGTGGGATTGTCGAAGGTTCACGCCATGCGTGCCCTGCGCGCGCTCCGTGCAGACGGCCTGGCCGACATCGGCGGCGGTCATTTGACGATTGCCGATCCGGCGCAACTGGCCGCCCATGTCGGTTTCGTGCCGCTGCCGAAGACGCGCCGGGCCATCCTTTAGCCATGCGCCGCGCAACTGTCGCGGCTCCACGACGATTTTGAACGTGATCGGCGATCGGCACCGACGAGCGCCGTGGCGCGCTTGCGCCAAAGCCGGCGCCGGCACACGGTGACAGCGGGGAGAGGAATGGCCGACGACGAATTCGCGTTGCTCGCGCCAGGCGCCGACTTGCCGCCGTGCGACAAGCGGATCGGCGACCTTTACCACTATTGGCTGTCGATCCGGCCGTCGCCTGGATTGCTGCCGGGGCGGCGGGATTTCCATCCGACCGATATTCCACGATTGCTGCAATGGATCTGGCTGGTCGACGTGCAGCGCGCGCCGTTGCGCTTCAAGTATCGCCTCGTTGGCACGGCGCACGTCGATGCCGCCAACGCCAATCCGACCGGGCGGTGGTACGACGAGGTTCATCCACGCTTTCGCCAATCGACCGCGTATCCGCAATTCGTCGCCGTGGCCGAACAGGCGCAGGTGGCGTTCTATCGCGGGCCGCCGGTCTATGTCATCGATGAGAAATACAAGACGATCGAGCGGCTGATCCTGCCGATGGCGCAGAACGGAAGCGACGTCGACATGCTGCTCGCCATCACCGTGCTCGATCCGCAGAGGTAGGGACGCGCTCGGTTGTCGTTGCGAGAAGAAGGCGCCCCCTCACCCTGCCCTCTCCCCCTTGCGGGGGCGAGGGTGATTTCAAAGGCCGTAGAACGCCTGCAACGTGCCGAGCGCGCCGATGAGAATTCCGGACGCGGTTTCGGGCGACAGCGCGCGGCCGTTCCAGCCGGCGCGCAGGCTCCACTCCTTGAGCATCCAGCCGCAACCCAGCACATGCCAGACGCAGGCGCCGGCCGGCGACGCCGCGCCGCCGAGCGTCTTGAGCGCCGCCCAGATCTTGCGCCGCGCTTCCTCCGCGCGCGCCGACGCCGGCAATTCGCGCACACCCTGCGGGACGCGGCGGAGATCGGGCGATCCCAGCGGATCGAGTTGCGCCAGCATGAAAAGCGCGTGGAAATCTTCGCCGGCCTGGCGCATCTCGCCGGTGATCGTGCCTTGGCGCTGCATCCGCGCCAGCGTGTCTTCGGCGCGATAGGGCCGCGCCGGCCGGCCGTGCTCGTCGGCAATCGCCCGCGGCAAGAGCGCGAGATCGCCCTTGGCCCAACGCTCGGGCGTCGGCGCCAGCGCCTCGAGCCGATGCGGACGGGATTTTTGCCGCCGGGTCATGGCGCACGCCTCATTCGTCATGGCCAATTTGGGCCGGCGGCAGATCGAGGCCGGCGAGGCATTCATCGTCGCTGTCGTCGAGCAATTCAGGCGGCGGCGCATCAAGCCAGCCGAGCTCCGGCGGCGGCGCGGCAAGCGTATCGGCCGCGCTCGTCTGGACCGCAGC
>JBAVMB010000258.1:0-4803 GCA_049689615.1 Allostellaceae bacterium | reverse complement strand
GGTCGGGCCCTTGTAGATCTTGAGATGGCTCATGATGCGCCGGCCGAGCGGCCCACGCGGCACCATCCGCTCCACCGCCTTCTGCAGCACGCGCTCGGGATGCTTGCCGTCGAGGATCGCGCCCTTGCTGCGGCCCTTGATGCCGCCGGGATAGCCCGTGTGCCAGTAGAAGATGCTGTCGCGCCGCTTGTTGCCGGTGAGCGCCACCTTCTCGGCATTGACGACGACGACGTGGTCGCCGCAATCCATGTGCGGCGTGTAGCTCGTCTTGTGCTTGCCCTTGAGGCGGAGCGCAATCAACGACGCAAGGCGGCCGAGCACCAACCCGTCTGCGTCGATGAGCAGCCACTTCTTGTCGAGTTCTTTTGGCTTGAGCGATGCGGTCTGGCCGGCTGGCATGGGTTCTGTCCTCGCGAAGGCGCGCACCCTAGGGAAACCACCCCAGGCGGTCAAGCTTTAAGCACAGGTATTATAATACCCCATCTCATCCAGCGTACTGAAGGCGGCCCACCGTGGCAGTTGGCAGCGGACGTGTTCTCGAACACTCTGGCCCCGCATGTCAGTTTCGAGCGTTTCCCTGGACCTGCCGCGTCGCGCCGCGCGCCTGTTCTTCCGCCATCACATCGAAAACGGCATCGCAGTCGCCGTCTGCCTTGCGATCGTCGGCATCGCGACCGGTGCGGCGTTTGGCATGGAGACGGCAGTGCTGGTCGCCACTGGCGCGCTGTGCGTCAGCGTCGTCGATCAGCCGGGGCCCCTGCCCGGCAAGTTGCCGGTGTTTCTCGCCACCATCGTCGCTACTGGCGCGATATCACTGCTGGCCGGCTTCGCCGGTGGCTCGGTCGGGTGGCTGGCGATCGTAATCACGATGATGAGCGCCGGATTTGCGCTGGCGACGGCGTACGGCCGCACGGCTCTCGTCTTCGGCATTGCCGGCGTGCTGTCGTTGGTTCTCGGCATGGCCGTGCCCGTTGGCAGCCCGGCGGAGGCCCTACGGCATGGCGCGTTGTTCGTCGCCGGGGCGAGCGCTTACGCCATCTTGGCGCTCGCCGGTGCCTGGCTGCTCGACGATCGCGACCGGCGCATGTTCCTCAACGAAGCGTTGCTGGCATTCGCCACCTATTTGCATGTCCGCGCGGAGCTTTACGATCCGGCGACACCGATGCCGACGGCGTTGCGCGACGTCATCGAAGCGCACGGCGCGTGGATGGAAAAGCTGCAAGCGGCGCGCAACGCGATTTTCGCGGGGCGGCCGAACCCGAAACGGCGCCGCTGGATCGGCGGCATGCTGGCGCTGCTCGATATTTACGAAGCGGTGCTGGCGAGCGATGCGGATTGGGAAACGCTGCGGCAGTCAGCGAGCGCCGAAGTGTTGGCGCATTTCGCCGCGCTGACACACGATCTGGCGCACGATATCGAAGGGCTGGCGTTGACGCTGGTCGTGCCGACCGCCGCAATGCCGGACAGCCGGCATACCGCAGCGCTCAAGGCGCTCGACGTCGCCTTTGCCGCCAATGTGCCGACCGAAGCCCGCGCGAGCTTGCGCACAACCCGCGACGCGATCGTCGTTGCCGTGCGCCATGTCCGGCTGCTGATGGATATCGTCGCCGGCACCGCGGACCGCGCCGCGGCGTTGCCCGACGTCAATCTGACCGCCTTCGTCCAAACCACCGATACGCGGCTTGCGACGTTACGCGGTCATTTGACTCCGACCTCGCCGGTGATGCGTTACGCCGTCCGGCTGACACTTGCGATGCTGATGGGATACGCGCTGACGGTGGCGATTCCGCGTTACGTCCACGGCGGCTGGATCCTGCTGACTATCGCCCTGATCATGCGCGCGAATTTCGCGGTCACGCGCCAGCGCCGCAACGACCGGATCGTCGGAACGTTGATCGGATGCGCCGCGGCGGCGGTGATCGTCCCGTTCCTGCCGCCGATGGTGGCGCTGGCGCTGATCATCCTCGCGGCCGGAGCCGCCCATGCCTATGCCGTGGTCGACTATCGCGTCGCCTCGTTCGCCGCGTCGGTAATGGCGCTGGTGTTGATCCACATGCTTGATCCGGCCGAGTTCCTGCTCACCGACCGCATCGTCGACACCTTGATCGGAGCGGGGTTGTCGGTCGCATTCAGCTATCTGCTGCCAAGCTGGGAATGGCGCGACGTGCCGCGCCTCGCCGGCCGGCTGATCGAGGCCGACCGTAGCTTCGCTGCCGAAGCGCTGTCGCCTGCGCCGGTTGATCAGCGCTATCGGCTGGCGCGCAAGCGCGCTCTCGACAGTTTCACCATCCTGGCCACCACCACGCGGCGGCTGTCGAGCGAACCCGGCGTGAGGCAACGTCAGCTCGCCGGCCTCAATGCGCCGCTTAGCGCCAACTATATCCTCGCCTCCGACTTGGCGTCGGTGCAGGGTTTGTTGCGGGCGCGACGCCACGAGATCAAGCCCGACGACGCCCGTACCGCGCTCGAAGCGACGCGTACGCGCGCGCTCGATCTGCTGGCGCTCAAGCCGGAGATGTTGCCGGCGCCAGCGCGTCTGCGCCGCCGCGGTTGGACCGAGATGCCGGCAAGCCACGCGCTCGCCTTTCTCGGACGGCGGCTGCGCCATATCGAGCGCATGGCGCAGCGCGTCACCGCATTGGCGGCGCACTTGGTGCAGGCGGGCTAGGAGCGCGACGCGCTATTATTCGATAGGATTGTCTTTATCCGGCGGCAGCGAATACGTCGCCGTGACATGGGCGACCATTGCCGGATCGTTTTCAGAAAAAATCTCTGCCTCGCCGACAGCAAGACGTTTGCCCAGTTTCAGCAGCCGCGCCTCGGCAATCAGCGCCGCTGGCGGTGGCTTGCGCAGAAAATTGATCGTGAGATTGGTAGTGACCGCGAGCTCCTGTTTGCCGACGGCCGCAAGCACGACGCCATAGATCGCGAGGTCGGCGAGGCCCATCATCATCGGACCGCTGATGGTGCCGCCCGGGCGCAGGAAATCGGCGCGATACGGAAGGCGAAACACGGCGCGCTCGCGCGTCAGCTCGACCGTCTCGACACCAAGTGTCGCGGCGAACGGTGCGCCTTCACGCAGCAGCGCCTCGAATTCCGCGACCGTAATGCGCGACATCGCTCAATGCGCTTCGTTGCGCGAACGCACATCGCGGCCGGCGCGCAGCGCCCGCCGTCCTTCGCTGCCCTGCCACACCAACAACGCCGGCACGCCGATGACCAGGTCGCGGCCGCGTTTCAGCAGCGACAAGGCCAGCGCCGTCTCCGGCGGCAAGCCGAACAAGCCGCCGAGGATGACGTAGGCGCCTTCCTGCACGCCGACGGCGTTGGGCACGAAGAAGGCGAAGCTGCGCAGGGCGTAGAGTAGGCTTTCGATCGCCAGCACGGCGGCGATGCCGAGCGGTACGCCCATGAGATGGAGCGCGATCCACGCTTCGATGCCGTTAGCGAACCAGGCGGCCAGATGTAGCACGAAGCCCAGTTGCGCTCCGACCATGCGGGCGTACATCGCGTGGATCTGCTGGTGAAATGCGCGCGTGTGCCCGACCGCGTCCGGAATCCAGCGTGGCGCTAGCCGTTCGGCGAGCCGCTCGACGGCGCCCATGCCGCGCCGTTGCACGAAGACGAAGGCGAACACCGCGAACACGCCGACGATCAAGCCGATGCCGAGCGGCTTGGCAATCGCCGCTCCGGGATGAAGCCAAACCAGCAATCCCAGACCGACCGCGGCGTAGACCAGCTGCGCCAGTGTCTCGAGCGTTACGTCGACCACCGTCGAGGCAAACGACAGCATGCCGGCCAAGCCGGCGACGGTCGCAGCCCGTGCGCCCATGCCGAAGCCGCCGAGCTGCGACAGCGGCAGCACTTCAGAGCCGGAATCGCGGACGATGCGACCCCAAATCATCGTCCCGATGCCGACGGATCGCGGCGGCGGCAGGACGCAATACCAAGCGAGCCCAAGCAAACAGAACAGCACCAGATGGTACGCACAGACAATGGCGAAGCCGCCCCAATGGATCGCACTCAGCGCGTTCCACACATCGGCAAAGCCGTAATAGCCGACGATCGCGGTGCCGACCAGCAACCCGACGATTGCCGAAACTATGCTGACGATCCGCATCAGGCCGGATTGCGCCGGAAGCTCCACAGCCGCAGGCTGGAGAGCGCGACGTCGGCAAGCTTCGGCAGGAAGCTCGGCCGCAAGAGACCCCGGTCGAATTCCTGCATGCGCCGGGCATTTTCGGCATAGCAGTCTTCGAGGAAGCGGCGGAAGGTGAAGCCGTCGAGGAAGACGCTGGCCTGGGTGGCGGAGAACTCTTTGCCGTCGTTGATCTGCGCGCCGCGGCGCGCGGTACCGATCAACCGCTTCAGCGCGCGGATATAGAAGCGCAACGACGTCAGGCCGCGCCGCCAGCCGGCCGCCCGGCCGCGCCGTGCTTCGTTATAAGCCATCCAATTGACGAAGAAGACGATGTGGCGCGTCTCCTCGTACATCAACGTGTCGAAGATCGCGAACATCGATTCCGGCAGGAAACCCGATTGACGCGCGATCTTGAACACACCGAAGCCGAGGAAGGAGTCGACACACTCGCCGAAGCCGAAGTCCTTGAACGCCGTGGTGATGTCGGCGGGCAACGGATCGAGCGCGTGCTCCTGGACGTCGATGCCGTAACGCTTGATCATCACGCGGATGAGATCGGCGTGACGCGCCTCCTCGAAACCTTGCAGCGCGATCGCTTCCTTGAGCACCGGATCGTCGACGGTTTCGGTGAATTGCTTGACGATGGCGCCGGCCCGCAATTC
>JBAVMB010000257.1:0-2073 GCA_049689615.1 Allostellaceae bacterium | reverse complement strand
GTATCGGACGGCCGCTTCTTGCCCGTCCGGCCAGTGGCCTGGGCTGCCGTCAGGCCGGCGCAAGTCCCTGAAGCGGCAGCGCTACCGGCCAGCGAGCCGCTGGTGGCCGGCGCCAGATCGGCAGCGAGCGCGGCCGCCGTGCCGGACCCGGCAGCCGTATTGGCGGTGTCCTTGCCCCTGTCTTTGTCGTCGCTCTTGCCATCAGCCTTACCGTCGTCCACGCCAGGTGCCGGGTGCGCCCGTCCCGTCATGGCCTGGTCCAGAACGCCGCCGAACGAAGCGCCATCGGCCGGCGCGGCACGCGACGACGACGAACCGCCGCCGACAGCCAAACCGCCGCTGCCCTGCGCTCCCGATGTGCCGCGGACCACGTTCGACATGTTGGGCCTATGCGACCAAATCTTTCGCGTCGGTGCGCAGGATGATCCGGCCTTCCTGCTCGAGCCGCTTGGCGACAGTGATGATTTCCTTTTGCGCAGCCTCGACTTCGGCAACGCGCACCGGCCCCTTGGCCTCGATCTCTTCGTTGAGGGATTCGGCGGCGCGCTGCGACATGTTGCGCGTGACCTTCTCGCGCAGCGCCGCGTCGACGCCCTTGAGCGCCGGCACCAAAAGCGCCTGGTTGATCTCCTGGAGCAGCGTGCGGATGCTGCGGTCGTCGACTTCGAGCAGATCGTTGAAGACGAACATGTTGTCGTAGATGCGCTGTGAAAGGTCGGCGTCCATCGCCTTGATACGATCGAGCACGGATTGCGCCCGGCTCGCCTCGAAGCGGTTGAGAATCTCGGCCGCGGCCTTGATGCCGCCGACATTCGACAGCCGCACCTGCTGGGATTCACCGGCGAGCTGATCCTCGAGCGCTTCGTTGAGTTCGCGCACCGCGCTGGGCGGGATGACCTCGAGCGTCGCCAGGCGTGGGATCACCTGCTCGATGACGCCGTCGGGCAGCGCCTGCATGACGTCCTGCGCCTGTTCGGGTTCGACATAGGCCAAGATCATCGCGATGATCTGCGGATGCTCCTCGCGGATCATCTCGGCGACGACGCGCGGATCCTCCCACTTGACCGCCTCGATGCCGGCCGAATCGCCGCCGCTCAAAATCCGCTCGAGCATCGCGGTGGCGCGCTCTTCGCCGAGCGCCTTGCCGAGCGCATTGCGCAAATACGCGGTGGCGCCGAGGCCGATCGCGGTTTCGTCGCGGATGCGTGCAACGAACTCGCCCATGACGTTTTCCACTGTGGTTTTAGGCACCTTGTTGAGGCGTGCGATTGCGCCGGACAGGCGATTTACTTCGCGCGGCGAAAGAAATTTGATGACCTCGGCGGCGTCAGCTTCGCCGAGCGCCATCATCAGCACGGCCGCCTTTTCAGCGGGGCTGAGGTTAGTCGAGCCGCTTGCTGGTTCCGCCATGGGAGAGCCATTCCTTGATCACTTGAGCCGTTCGGCCCGGGTCGTTGGCGACGATCTTGCGTACCGCGTCGATGTCGGCGTCGAGCATGTTTTGGCCGATCGCCGACACGTCGATACTGGAGGCGGCACCTTCCGCCACGTGAGAGCCTCTGGCGCGCGGCGTTGCGGCCGCGGCACCGGCATAGGCGAAATTGAGTGGCGCCTGTTGCAAGCGGCGCAGCATCGGCAGGCCGAAGCCGAACAGCGCGAGCAGACCGGCCAGAGCCAGGATTGCATTCTGCATCGCGACGTGGACCCAGGGCTGGCGCCACCAGGGTTCCGCCACGGCAGCGTTCATCGCGCTGTCGAACGGCAGGTCGATGACCGCGACGTCGCGTTTGGCGCCTGAGCCGACAGCGTTGGTGACGAGCGTCTTGATCGCGTCAATCGTTGCCGCCGGGATCGGATGGCCAGTCTGGTTGTTGACCAGTACCGAAACAGCCACGGATTTCAGTCGCCAGGGCGGATCCTCGGCATATTCGACCGTGCGGTCGATGTCGTAATTAACGACGGCGTGCGATTCCTTGCTCTCCGGCTCCGGCGGGCGCTTGGGTTCGGCGGCCGACGTCGCGCCATTCGCGGCATTGGTAGCGGCGGCAGCGTTCGCGCCCGGCGGACGCAGCG
>JBAVMB010000256.1:0-1790 GCA_049689615.1 Allostellaceae bacterium | reverse complement strand
ATCTTGCCTGCTGCATCGTGCTCGGCCACACCGCCGACAACACCGCCGGCAACGCGATCGAGACCGCCACCTTCATGCGCAAGCAGAATTACCATTCGCTGCGGCTGGTGACGTCGGGCTATCACATGCCGCGCAGCCTGCTCGAATTCGCGCGCGCCATGCCCGACGCCACGATCATTCCCAATCCGGTGTTCGCCAGCAACGTCAAGCAGGGCCAGTGGTGGGAATGGCCCGGCACGCTCAGCCTGATCGTCACCGAGTACGTCAAATATCTCGCCGCAGTGGTGCGGCCGTGGGTGATCGGCGAGGCGCAAGGCGGCGCGATACACTCGTGATCCTGCTGCGCTCGGTCGTTTACCAGCTCGCGTTCTGGAGCTGGACCGTGCTGATGGCCTTCGCCGGCCTGCCGTTCCTGCTCGGCACGCGGCGCGGCATGATGGAATTCGGCACGTTCTGGGGGCGCGGCGTGTTCGCGCTGCTCCGCGGCATCGTCGGCCTCGGCTACGAGGTGCGCGGCCGCCAGCATCTGCCCGCCGGACCGTGCATCGTCGCGATGAAGCACCAATCGGCGTGGGACACGTTGGCGGCGACGATCCTGTTTCCCGATTGCGCGGTGGTGATCAAGCGCGAGCTCGGCTGGCTGCCGTGCTATGGCTGGTACGTGGTCAAGGCCGGCTCGATCACCGTCGACCGCGGCGCGGCCTCACGCGCGTTACGGCGCATGGTGAAGCGCGCCGAGCGCGTTGTCGCGGCGCGGCGTACGATCGTGATCTTTCCGCAAGGCACGCGCACCGCCGTCGGCGCCAAGCAGCCGTATCTGCCGGGCATCGCCGCGCTTTATCAGCAGCTCAAGGTTCCGGTGGTGCCCGTCGCGGTGAATTCAGGCCTGTTCTGGGGCCGCCGCCAGTTCATGCGCCGGCCGGGCACGGTGCTGGTGGAGATCCTGCCGCCGATCGCGCCGGGCAAGAAGCGGCCCGAATTCATGGCCGAGCTCGAACGCCGCATCGAGACCGCGACAGACGCACTCGTAGCCGAAGGGAGAGCGCAAGGTCATGGCCCTTGGAACGCATGGGGATAACCCTTGGGATAGGTTGTGGGAAAGCCTTGGGGATAAATCTGTGGATAAGGACCTTACTGCCGGTCTACAGCACTTATCCGCCGGGATAATTTGCTGTCGGCCGGTTCAGCCTTCGGTACTGCCGAGACGTGCCCGACCGGCAGCCGTTAGGCGAACTTCGGACGCGCGCATGCCCGACTGGCTACCGGCGACGATCTCGACCAAGCCGGATTCGACGGCGTCTTCCCACACCGGCAGCCGCGGGCACGAGGTGCGCCAGGCGTCCATGGTCTCGCCATAGAGCCGCCGGCGGGCCGCGATCCAGGCGAGCAACTGGAGCAGCAGCGCATCGGGCGCAGAGGATTCGGTTCTCATCGCAACGGCCGCGTGGACAGGCTCGAAGCCAGTCTACGGCCAACGCCGCCGCCGGTCCAATCGGCGCGGTTCGCTCAGAATCTGAAATTCAGGCCGGCGCGAACCGTCTGGATTTGCGTGTGGACGTGGATGATCTCGGCGAAGTTGTCGACGAACTGGTTGTCGCCGAGATCGGCATAGAGATATTCGAGCTTGGCGCTCCACGCGCCACTCCAGCGCTCGCACAAGGCGTATTCGACGCCGGCACCAACCACGTAGCCCCAGCGCATCTGCTTGCTGGGCGTGAAGAAGGCGGCGGCCGTTCCAGGCGCAGCCACGGGCGCGGCCGGTTGCACGGTGCCGCCGGCGACACCGGCGG
>JBAVMB010000255.1:0-10020 GCA_049689615.1 Allostellaceae bacterium | reverse complement strand
GTACCGAACCAGCTGGACGGTAGGCATCCGGCGTACCGGTCAGATTCGGCTGAGGCGGTTTTTGCCACGGATAAAGCGGCTTGTCGGCACTGGCCGGCAGCTGGTCGGTCGTATGGTGCAGCCAGCCATGCCAAACCGGTGGCACGCGCGAGGCGTCTTCATCGCCCTGATAAATCACCCAGCGGCGCTCCCGGCTGTCGCGCCCACCGCCGCGTTTGAGCGGCCGGTGGAGGCGCTCGCGATAATATCGGTTGCCAAAGGTGTCGGTGCCGACGAGCTCGCCTTTGAACCACGTGAAGAGTCGTGTGCCGATGGTCATGGTCGTCCCGAATCATGCGCGCATTTGCCGGCAAGACCGGCAGAAACGCGCGCGACTATGGCACCGTGCCGCTTGCGCGTCCAGGCCGCGGGGTTAAGTCCGCGAAGCGCGTGTGTTGCATTGTCTTCGGTGCTCGATCGTGCGCGCGCCGTTCATTGCAAGCGCACGCGCATGCGTCGGCGCAGATGCAATTAGTACGGCAAGCGTTTGAAGATAGAGCGATCGCGATCTACTTGTGCCATCGGTCGCGCGCCAAAACGGACCGTTCACGGCAGCGCCAACGCCGCTCATTCCGTGTCTGAATAGTTACGCTTAAGCCACTAATCGGAAATCCTTTTAGCGTTTTTGCCGATGGCAGATTCGCGATCGAATTTTTGACCTGTGGATAAGCCATTGCTCCTACTAGATTTTGTGGCATAAATGCGCGAGCCACAAAATATAGTTGAAGGCGCCCGATTGTTCTGTCAACATTTTGATTCTGCGTTTGCGGTTACACAACATGTTGTGTCGCTCGACGCGGGGGAAATGTCACGTTGGCGTCGGGGGGACTTAGAATATGCGTATCGACCGTCGATTCACCGCGGCCGGCCAAGACCCCTATCAAGGGATCACCTTCAAGTCAGCCACCAGCGAAATCCGCAACCCCGACGGGTCGCGGGTTTTTTATTTGCCTGACATCGACGTGCCAGCGGATTGGAGCCAGGTTGCTTGCGATATCCTGGCGCAAAAGTATTTCCGCAAGGCCGGCGTGCCGAGCCGACTGAAGGCGGTCGAAGAGCCGGACGTGCCGTCGTGGCTGTGGCGCATGACGATCGACACCAAGGCGCTCGAGAAACTACCGGCAGCCGAGCGCAGCGAAGGCGAGCGCAGCGCCAAGCAAGTGTTCCACCGCTTGGCGGGCACCTGGACTTATTGGGGTTGGAAGGGCGGCTATTTCGACAGCGAGATCGACGCCCGCGCCTATTACGACGAGATGTGCATCATGCTGTGCCGCCAGATGGCGGCGCCCAATTCGCCGCAATGGTTCAACACCGGTCTGTATTGGGCCTATGGCATCGACGGGCCGGCGCAAGGCCACTACTACGTCGACTACAAGACCGGTGAGCTGACCGCATCGAAAAGCGCCTACGAACACCCGCAGCCGCACGCCTGTTTCATCCAGTCGGTCGCCGACGATCTCGTCAACGAAGGCGGGATCATGGATCTGTGGGTACGCGAGGCGCGGCTGTTCAAGTACGGCTCGGGCACCGGCTCGAATTTCTCCAGGCTTCGGGGTGATGGGGAGAAACTCTCGGGCGGCGGCCGTTCGTCGGGCCTGATGAGTTTCCTCAAGATCGGCGACCGCGCCGCCGGCGCGATCAAATCCGGCGGCACCACGCGCCGCGCGGCCAAGATGGTGACGGTCGACATCGATCATCCCGACATCGAGGCATACATCAATTGGAAGGTGATCGAGGAGCAGAAGGTCGCGGCCTTGGTCGCCGGCTCCAAGCTGACGCAGAAACATCTGAATCTGATCATGGCGGCGTGCCACGGACCGGCCGCACAGGCGCTTGGCGACGCGCGCTTCGATCCGACCCGCAACCTGACGCTGCGGCGTGAAATCAAGGCCGCGCGTAAGGCGATGATTCCGGAGAACTATGTCCAGCGCGTCATTCAGTTCGCGCAGCAGGGTTTCGAATCGATCGATTTCCGCACCTACGACACCGACTGGGACAGCGAGGCCTATCTCACCGTCGCCGGCCAGAACTCGAACAATTCGGTGCGCGTCACCAACGATTTCCTCGATCGCGTGCTCAAGGGCGGTAAGTGGGAATTGATCCGCCGCACCGACGGCAAGTTGCATAAGTCGGTCGACGCGCGTGAGTTGTGGGACAAGATTGCCTACGCCGCTTGGGCGAGTGCCGATCCGGGCCTCCAATACGACACCACGATCAACGAGTGGCACACCTGCCCCGGGTCCGGCCGCATCAACGCGTCCAATCCGTGCTCGGAGTACATGTTCCTGGACGACACGGCGTGCAACCTTGCGTCGCTCAACCTGATGGCGTTCCGCCACGAAGGTGGCGCGTTCGATACGCCCGCCTTCGAACATGCGGTGCGGTTGTGGACGGTGGCGCTTGAGATTTCGGTGCTGATGGCGCAGTTCCCGTCGCGCGAAATCGCCAAGCTCAGCTACGAGTTCCGCACTCTCGGCCTCGGTTACGCCAATATCGGCGGCCTGCTGATGGCATCCGGCCTGTCGTACGACAGCGACGAAGGCCGCGCCCTTTGCGCCGCGATCAGCGCGGTAATGACCGGCGTCGCCTATGCTACCTCGGCGGAGATGGCTGGCGAGCTCGGCACCTTCCCCGGCTACGCAAAGAACCGGCAAGCGATGCTGCGCGTCATCCGCAATCACCGCCGCGCCGCCTACGGCGAGCGTGACGGTTATGAAGACCTATCAGTGCCGCCGGTGCCGCTCGACGCCGTCAATTGCCAGGACCGCAATCTCGTCCAGGCGGCGCGCCAGGCGTGGGATCACGCGCTGCAACTCGGTGAATTGCACGGTTACCGCAACGCCCAGGCGACGGTCATCGCGCCGACCGGCACGATCGGCCTGGTGATGGACTGCGACACCACCGGCATCGAACCCGACTTCGCGCTGGTGAAGTTCAAGAAGCTGGCTGGCGGCGGCTACTTCCGCATCATCAACCGCGTCGTGCCTGAGGCGCTCGCCAAGCTCGGCTATGCCGCGCCGGAAATCGAGACGATCACCCGCTACGCCGTCGGTTACGGCACGCTCAAGGACGCGCCGACACTCAATCACGGCGCGCTCAAGGCCAAGGGCTTCACCGAAAGCGCCCTCGAAGCGCTGGAAAGCCAACTGGCAACGGCGTTCGACATCAAGTTCGCCTTCAACAAGTGGGCGCTGGGCGAGGAGTTCTGCCGCGCGGCGTTCGGCTTCACCGATGCGCAGCTCAATGACGTGGCGTTCGACATGCTGGCAGCGCTAGGATTCAGCAAGGCCGAGGTTGAGCAGGCCAACACCTACTGCTGCGGCGCCATGACGCTCGAAGGCGCGCCGCATCTGAAGCCTGAGCACCTGCCGGTGTTCGATTGCGCCAATCCGTGCGGCCGCATCGGCAAGCGCTCGCTGTCGGTCGAAAGCCACATCCGCATGATGGCGGCGGCGCAGCCGTTCATCTCGGGCGCAATCTCGAAGACGATCAACATGCCGAACTTGGCGACGGTCGAGCAGTGCAAGGACGCCTACATGCTGTCCTGGAAGCTCGGCCTCAAGGCTAATGCGCTGTACCGTGACGGTTCGAAGCTGTCGCAGCCGCTGCAATCGGCACTCATTGACGAAGACACGGACGAAGACGCTGTCGCCGAACTGATCGAAAAGACACCGGCGGAGCGTGTGCCAGTCGTCGCCGAGCGCATCGTCGAACGCGTCATTGAGCGCGTGGCGCAGAAGAGCGAACGCCGCCGTCTGCCGCAGCGGCGCAAGGGCTACACCCAGAAGGCGATCGTCGGTGGCCACAAGGTCTACCTGCGCACTGGCGAATACGAGGACGGCAAGCTGGCCGAAGTTTTCATCGACATGCACAAGGAAGGCTCCGCCTTCCGCTCGCTGATGAACAATTTCGCGATCGCGCTGTCGATCGGCTTGCAATATGGCGTGCCACTCGAAGAGTTCGTTGAGGCGTTCACATTCACCCGCTTCGAGCCCGCTGGCATCGTCGAAGGCAACGACACCATCAAGATGGCGACGTCGCTGATCGACTACATCTTCCGCGAACTGGCAATTTCGTATCTCGGCCGCAACGACTTGGCGCATGTCCAGCCGGCCGACGTCCTGCCGGACACTGTCGGCAAAGGTGCGGCGGAATCGAACCTGCCGGGGGACGGCAGTAAATCGGACGTCGCGGCGGTGGTGCAGAAGGTCGCGTCGACTGGCTTCATTCGCAAAAAGCTGACCGTGGTGCACGGCGGCCAGGCGGTGCAGGCCGCGGCGACGCAGCCTGCAGTGGTAGCACGCAGCGGCGCCGGCAATGTCGCGGTTGGACACGACGTTGCGGTGGAGATCGAAACAGTCAAGACGGTGGATGTCCGCCTCGAGCAGATTAAGGCGGCACGGATGAAGGGTTACGAGGGTGACAGTTGCGGCGAGTGCGGCAACTTCACCTTGGTCCGCAACGGGACCTGCCTCAAATGCGAGACCTGCGGCAGCACCAGCGGCTGTAGTTGATCGCAACGCGGTTCTCCGGCTACAGCCTCCCGGCCGGCACCGTGACTGAGGCAGAAATTGGGGGGCGCGGTTCGCGCCGCGCCCCCTTCTTTTTCGAGACACTCCGATGCTCGTCAGCCGCCGCGACCTGCGCATCGAATGGGCGCAATGCGACCCGGCCGGGATCGTCTTCTATCCGCAGTATCTGATCATCTTCGACACCAGCACTGGTCAGTTGTTCGAGCATACCGGCCTGTCGGCGTCGGCGATCCGTGCCAAATATGGCATCGTCGGCTTTCCGTTGGTCGAATGCGGCGCCAAGTTCCTGCTGCCGTGCCATTTCGACGATGCGGTGACAGTCGAAAGCCAGATCCGCGCGTGGGGCCGCACCAGCTTTACCGTCCAGCATCGGGTCCTGAAGGCGGACGAGGAGGCAGTCGAAGGCTTCGAGAAGCGCATCTGGGCCGGCCAGCGTGCTGACGGCGGCATCAAGCCGGAACCAGTGCCCGCAGAGGTCAAAGCCAGCCTGTCCGACGCCAGCGGCAAAACCCGCGTCGGCTAGCCAAGGAACCGGCGCTATCCGCGGGGGATGTTCGGCCACGGGCGGCCTATCACCATGTACCCTCGCCTTCCCATTATGGCGAGGGGCCACGCGCAGTTGACTGCCGGCCATCACTCCCCCGATGGCCGGCATTTTTCTGGCCGCTGCTGGGCAAACGGCGTCATCCGGCCGATAATATGCAAATCCGATAACGGGAGCGATCATGGCAGGACGTATCGAGGCGCGACTCAAGCAACTCAAACTGGAATTGCCCGACGCGGCGGCGCCGCTCGCCAATTACGTGCCTTACGTGCGCGCCGGCGATCTGCTGTTCGTCTCCGGCCAGGTCTGCCAGTGGAACGGCGAACGCCGATTCCTCGGCAAACTCGGCGCCGGTATTTCGCTCGAACACGGGCAAAGCGCGGCACGGCTATGTGGCCTCAACCTTTTGGCGCAGGCGCGCGCCGCCGTCGGCGATCTCGACCGCGTCCGGCGTTGCGTGCGCATCAACGGTTTCGTCAACAGCGCGCCTGATTTCGTGCAGCAGCCGCAGGTGATCAACGGCTGCTCCGACCTGTTCGTCGAGGTGCTGAGCGACGCCGGCCGCCATTCGCGCGTCGCGGTTGGCGTGGCGTCGCTGCCCGGCGGCGTCGCGGTCGAGGTCGACGCGGTGTTCGAGGTGAGCTGATGGACGGCGCCGATCGGCTGACGCTGCGCGTGGTCGATCGCCTGGACAAGGTGCCGGCGGCGCAATGGGATGCGTGTGCCGGCGACCATCCGTTCGTCGCACACGCTTTCCTGCAGGCGCTCGAGGAATCGGGATCGGCCACTGGCGAGACCGGCTGGCTACCGCAGCATCTGCTGCTCGGGGACCACGACGGAAGGCTGGTCGGTGCCGCGCCGCTCTACGTCAAAAGCCACTCCTATGGTGAGTACGTGTTCGACCATGGTTGGGCGGAGGCCTATGAACACGCCGGCGGCCGCTATTATCCGAAATTGCAGGTGGCGGTGCCGTTCACGCCGGTGCCGGGACCACGCTTGCTCCTGCGGCCCGAAGCCGGCAGTGACGCGACGCGCCTGCTGATCGCCGGTTTACTCGAAGTTGCCAAGCGGACGGATGTGTCGTCGCTGCATGTCACATTTCCGACCGGCGCCGAATGCGACGCGCTGGTCGAAGCCGGATTTCTCCGCCGCATCGGCCGCCAGTTCCATTGGAAAAATCAGGGCTATCGCAACTTCGACGATTTCCTCGGCGCACTCAACGCGCGCAAGCGCAAACAGATCAAACGCGAGCGGCGCGACGCCAACGCGGCTGTCGATATTGAGATGCTCTCCGGGGACGATTTGAAGCCGCATCATTGGGATGCGTTTTTCCGATTTTATACCTCCACCTCCGATCGGAAATGGGGCTCGCCTTATTTGACGCGGGAATTCTTCGAGCTGCTGGGCGAACGCATGGCCGACCGCGTATTGCTGGTGATGGCGAAGCACGACGACCACTACGTTGCTGGCGCGCTCAACCTGATCGGATCCGGTACGCTCTATGGCCGAAACTGGGGCTGCATCAGCGACTTTCCGTTCCTGCATTTCGAGGCGTGCTATTACCGCGCCATCGACTTCGCGATCGCGCGTGGCTTGAAGCGCGTCGAGGCTGGCGCACAAGGCACACACAAGATCCAGCGCGGATACCTGCCGCAATCGACCTACAGTGCGCATTGGATCCGCGATACCGGCTTCCGGCGCGCAGTCGCCGACTTTCTCCAGCGCGAGACGGCGGCGGTCGAAAACGAGATGGACGAGTTGGAACAGGGCCTGTCGCCGTTCCGCCGCGAAGGCAATGGACCCTGAGCTGCATCGCCGGCTGATCGCGATCGCCGGCGGCATATCGCTGGAGCTGCAGGCGCACATCGCCGCGGCGCCGATCTGGTTTCCCGAGCGCGCAGACAAAGGAGTCGCCGCGTTCCTGGCGCGCGCGGTCACCGGCCAGCAGGTTTCAGCAGCGGCGGCGCGCAGCATTTGGATGCGGGTCGAAGCGGCGGCCGGCGAGCGGCTGGCAGAGTTCCTCTGCGCCACGAACGAAAGTGCGCTCAAGCAATGCGGCCTGTCGCGCAACAAGATCAAAGCGCTGTGTCAGATCGGCGCAGCACACACGGCTGGCTTGCTCGACGGCGCCGATATCCGCGCGCTCGATCACACGGCGCGCTCGGCGCGTCTCACCGAGATCTGGGGCATCGGCCAGTGGACGTGCGACATGCTGGCGATCTTCTATTGCCGCGAACTCGACATCTGGCCGGAAGGTGACCTGGCGGTGGTGCGCGGTCTCAAGCGCTTCGCGCGCCGCCGCAAGCCTGCACGCGTTGCGGCGCAATTCGCGCCGTACCGTTCGCTTCTGGCGCTCTACATGTGGCGGCTCGCCGGCGCAGCGATGTAGGCCAAAACGAATAAGGCCGCGCGAAAGCGGCCTTCCCGCTTATTGGTCGACGAGCTCTTGTTCCGGCTGCTCGCCGGAATCCTTGCTCGGCACCTTGGGCGGCGCCTCGATGTAGACGAAGGCGAGCTTGTCTCCGACGCGCCGCACCTGCACCAAGCCACCTTTGGCGAGCTTGCCAAACAGCAACTCTTCGGCGAGCGGCTTCTTGACATGCTCCTGGATGATGCGCGCCAAGGGCCGTGCGCCATAGAGCCGGTCGTAGCCTTTTTCGGCGAGCCACTTCCGCGCCGCTTCGTCGAGCTCGATGGTGACGTTGCGGTCGGCAAGCTGCTCCTCGAGCTGGAGGATGAACTTGTCGACGACGCGGCCGACCGTCTCGGGCAGCAGCGCCGCGAACGAGATCACCGCGTCGAGCCGGTTGCGGAACTCCGGCGTGAACATCCGATTGATCGCTTCCTCGTCGTCGCCAGTGCGCACATCGCTGCCAAAGCCGATCGCCGGCTTCGCCAAGTCGGACGCGCCGGCATTGGTCGTCATGATCAGGATGACGTTGCGGAAGTCGACGTTCTTGCCGTTGTGGTCCGTCAGCTTGCCGTAATCCATCACCTGCAACAGGATATTGAACAGATCGGGATGCGCCTTCTCGATCTCATCGAGCAACAGGACACAATGAGGATGTTGGTCGACCGCGTCGGTCAGCAGGCCTCCCTGGTCAAAGCCAACATAGCCCGGCGGCGCGCCGATCAGGCGCGACACGGTGTGCCGCTCCATATATTCCGACATGTCGAAACGCTTGAGCTCGATGCCGAGCGTCCGTGCCAGCTGCCGCGCAACCTCTGTCTTGCCGACGCCGGTCGGTCCAGAGAACAGGTAGCTGCCGATCGGCTTCTCGGCCTCGCGCAATCCGGCGCGGGCGAGCTTGGTTGCCGCGGTCAACGCTTCGATCGCCTTGTCCTGGCCAAAGACCATGGTCTTGAGGTCGCGGTCGAGATTTTTCAGCACCTCGCGGTCGTCCCGCGACACGCTCTTGGGCGGAATCCGCGCCATCGTGGCGACGACAGCTTCGACTTCCTTGGCGGTGATCGTCTTGCGCCGCTTGCTTTCTGGCAGCAGCATCTGCGACGCACCGACTTCGTCGATGACGTCGATCGCCTTGTCCGGCAACTTGCGATCGCCGATGTAGCGGTTCGACAATTCGACCGCGCTGCGGATGGCGTCGGCGGTGTAGCGCACGCGATGATGCCGCTCGTAATACGGCTTCAGGCCGCGCAGGATTTTGACCGAATCTTCGACCGTCGGTTCGTTGATGTCGATCTTCTGAAAGCGCCGCACCAGCGCGCGGTCCTTCTCGAAGTAATTGCGGTATTCCTTGTAGGTAGTCGACCCGATGCAGCGGATCGCGCCCGACGCGAGCGCCGGCTTCAGCAGGTTCGACGCGTCCATGGCGCCGCCGGAGGTGGCGCCGGCGCCGATGACAGTGTGGATCTCGTCAATGAACAGGATCGCGCCGGGCAGCGCCTCGAGCTCGGCGAGCACCGCCTTCAAGCGCTCCTCGAAATCGCCGCGATAGCGCGTACCGGCCAAGAGCGCGCCCATGTCGAGGCCATAGATGGTCGCGTTCTGCAGCACTTCGGGCACTTCGCGCTGCACGATGCGGCGTGCCAAGCCCTCGGCAATGGCGGTCTTCCCGACGCCAGGATCGCCGACATAGAGCGGATTGTTCTTCGACCGCCGACACAGGATCTGGATGGTTCGGTCGACTTCGGACTCGCGACCGATCAGCGGATCGATCTTGCCGTTGCGTGCCTTCTTATTGAGGTTGACGCAATAGGCGTCGAGCGCATCGTGTGCGCGCTTCGACTGCTTTTCAGTGCGCTCCTCTTCCTCGGCGCCCTGAACGCGGCGCGTCTCGGAGCGGCCCGGCGCCTTGGCGATGCCATGCGAGATGTAATTGACCGCGTCGAACCGCGTCATGTCCTGCTCTTGCAGGAAATAGACGGCGTGGCTCTCGCGTTCGGCAAATAGCGCAACCAGCACGTTGGCACCGGTCACCTCTTCGCGGCCCGACGACTGGACGTGGATCGCGGCACGTTGCAGCACGCGCTGGAAACTCGCGGTCGGCTTGGCGTCCTCGACGTGTGTCGCCACCAGATTGACTAGCTCATTATCGACATAGTTGACGAGCTCGCGGCGTAATTTCTCGATATCGACGGTGCAGGCGCGCAGCACTGCCATCGCGTCCTGATCCTCGGTCAACGCCAGCAGGAGATGTTCGAGCGTCGCGTATTCGTGCCGGCGCTCGTTGGCATAGCCGAGAGCGCGATGCAGGGTCTTTTCGAGATTACGCGACAACATCGAGTTCAATCCTTCTACTGGCGACCAAGCTCCTGGGTTCGGTTCAGTCCTTCTCCAGGGTGCATTGCAAGGGATGCTGATGCTGGCGCGCGAAGTCCATCACCTGCGTTACCTTCGATTCGGCGACTTCGTAAGTATACACGCCGCAGACGCCGACGCCG
>JBAVMB010000254.1:0-1542 GCA_049689615.1 Allostellaceae bacterium | reverse complement strand
GGCGCAGGCAGTGTTTGATCCATCTCAAGGTTTCGCACGCTGGGGAGTGATTTTCTAAATCCATGAATACCCCGCCTATTTCCATACAGAGCCCGCGCACGGTTGCGGGACGACAGGACGAGACCATCGCGTTTTTGTCGAATGCGTTTAGTTATGGATTTCCAGGAGCGTCGATCGAACGCATCGAGACGCATTGTTCGATAGTCTTTCTCCTCGGCGATCTTGCCTACAAGCTGAAGCGCGCCGTGGCTTTCTCCGCGCTTGATTTCAGCACCCTCGAGCGCCGCGAGGCGGCGTGCCGCGCCGAGCTTGTGCTCAACCGTCGCACCGCCCCCGATCTATATCTCGGTGTCCGGGCCATCCGACGCGAACCTGGCGGGACGCTTGCGTTCGACGGTGATGGCCCGGTTGTCGACTGGGTCGTGGTCATGCGCCGATTCGCGCAAGACGACCTTTTCGACCGCCTGGCAGAGGCGCGGCGGCTGACGCCCGGCATCATTCGCGCCCTGGCCGACGAAATTGCGCGGTTTCACGCTTCCGCCGAGCGCGCCCCCGGTTTCGGGGGCGCCGATGGCCTGCGCGACATGATTGAAGGCAACCTCCGTGATCAGCTGACCGTGGATTCGGTGCTTGGTCGCACCGACATCGAATTGCTCCACCGGTCGTCGCTCGGCGCCCTGGCGCATGAGACTCCGTTGCTCGATCACCGGCGCGACGAGGGCTGTGTCCGCCGCTGCCATGGCGATTTGCGCCTCGCCAACATCTGCCTGTTCGGCGGTCGCCCGACGCTGTTCGACGCGATAGAGTTCTGCGACCGGATCGCCTGCATCGACGTTTGGTTCGATCTCGCCTTTCTGCTGATGGATCTCCGGTACCGCGGCCTTGACGCGCTCGCTGAAGTCCTTATCGGGCGCTATGTTGCGGCGACCGGCGATAGCGGCGGGTTGTCCACCTTGCCGTTGATGATGTCGGTTCGCGCCGCGACCCGCGCCTATACCCTCGCGAACTCCGTGCGCCGGCGCGGCGCGCCCAACGACGCCCGGCAAACCGCCGAATCCGCCCGACTTCACCTCACTCTGGCGATTTCGTTGCTCATTCCGGGCACCGCACCGTGACGGCGTAAATCCTCAGCTGGTCATCTGGCGCGCGCGTGCCGCGGCAGCCCGGCGCAACAGCACCACGACCGTCTCGTCCTCGACCGTGCGGAAATCGGTGTAGAAGGCGCCAACGGCACCAAAATCCTCCGGCGTTTCCAGGCACACGGTTTCGTCTGCTTCTTCACGGAGGGACTCGAGCGTTTCGGGGGGTGCGACCGGGACAGCCAAGACGAGTTTCGTTGGGGACTGGCTGCGCACCGCGCGGAGCGCGACGCGCATCGTGGCGCCCGTCGCAATCCCATCATCGACCACGATTGCTACGCGTCCGCTGATTTCGGGCCGCTTCTGGTTCTCGAAATAGAGCTGGCGGCGACGCTCGATCTCGCTCGATTGCCGCGCGATCTCCGAGTCGATATATTCGCGCGGCACGTTCAATTCGGCGATG
>JBAVMB010000253.1:0-5061 GCA_049689615.1 Allostellaceae bacterium | reverse complement strand
GGCCGCGGCCGTGGCCGCTTCCGCGCGCTGCCCTTTGCGGCGGGCTGGACGCGCACGCGCGACATGCCGGCACCCGAAGGCCGCAGCTTCATGAGCCTTTGGACGGAACGCCAAGGGCAACGGAAATCGCGATGAATGGCTCGCGCGATCAGATCCTCAATTCGATCCGCCGCTCGCTCAAACGCGGGCCGCTTGCGCCGGAGGCCGCCGCAGCGTGCGAA
This sequence comes from Allostellaceae bacterium, assembly GCA_049689615.1. Taxonomy (GTDB): domain Bacteria; phylum Pseudomonadota; class Alphaproteobacteria; order ATCC43930; family CGMCC-115725; genus REEB95. The sequence continues at coordinate 4,840 of JBAVMB010000253.1, read as the reverse complement.
ACCCGCCTGGCGACGCACCGCCGCAATCTGATTCCGGCACGCGCGCGGACGCTGCCGCCGCGCGGCCAGGTCGAGCTCTTCGTCAAGATGGCCGAAACGGTGAACGCCACGGTGGCGCGCGTCAGACAGGCGAACGACGTGCCGGCGGCGATCGCCGACTATTTGACCCAGCTCAACTTACCGGCCAGGCTGCTGCGGGCGCCCGATCCGGTGCTCGATGCGCTGCCGTGGGGCGAGCGGCCGCTCCTCGAAACCAGGCGCGGCGTCGCCGAAGACTCCGATCCGGCCGGTGTCACCGCCTGTTTTGCCGCCATCGCGGAGACCGGCACCTTGATGCTGCACTCCGGCGCCACCAGCCCGACCCGCAACAATTTCCTGCCCGACACGCACATCGTCGTGCTGCGAGCGAGCCAAGTGGTTGCGGCTTACGAAGACGGTTGGGATCGACTGCGCGCGGCGCGCAGCCATGACGGCGACTTCGCCATGCCGCGCACGGTCAACTTCATCACCGGTCCGTCGCGCACCGCCGATATCGAGCAAAAGATCGAACTCGGCGCGCACGGACCGCGCCGGCTGCACATTGTGCTCATCGACGATGGCGAGGCAGCTTAAGGACGAGGATCGTTCGCTGTGGCGCGCCGCCATGCGCGGTGTCAAGCCGTTGCCAACCGCGGGGCATGCATCGGAAAAATCGCCGCCAATCCCGCGCCGGCCCGAACCACACGATGGCGCCGCACCGGCACGAGCGGCTGCCCGCCCGCACGGTGAGGTCGCGAAATCCGCGCCCGCGGCCGGCGGCATCGACCGCCGCACCCTGACACGCATCAAACGCGGCGAGCTGGGGGTCGACGCGCGTCTCGATTTACACGGCTTGACGCAGGAAGCGGCCCATCGTGCCCTGGTGCGCTTCATCGCAGCGGCCGCCGCCGATGGCGCACGCCTGGCACTGGTGATCACCGGCAAAGGCCGCGGCGGCGAAGGCGTATTGCGTGCCGCAGTGCCGCGCTGGCTGGCCGAGCCGGCGATGCATGCGCGCATCGTGGCGGTGACGCCAGCGCCACCACAGCTCGGAGGCGACGGCGCGCTTTGCGTCCTCCTGCGCCGGGCACGCGAGCGGGCGGCGCGAACATGACGCCGTTCGGCACCAAGCTGCGCGCCATCCGCGCCGAGCGCGGCATTCGCCTCAAGGACATGGCCGCGACCCTGGGCGTCTCGGCGGCCTATCTCTCGGCGCTCGAGCACGGACGTCGCGGCCGGCCGACGCACGCGATGGTGGTGTCGATCTGCGCCCAGCTCGGCATCATCTGGGACGACGCCGACGAGCTGATGCGCCTCGCGCGCATTTCGCATCCGCGCATCACCGTCGATACCGCCGGGCTTTCGGCCGAAGCGACCGAGTTAGCGAACCTTCTCGCCGAGCGCATCCGCAAGCTGCCGCCGGCGCAGGTCACGCGTTTGCTCAAGCTGCTCAACACCGCACCATCTGGGCCGCCACTGCGCCGCCGGCGGACGGTGAACGCACGTTGACCTAACGGCTCCGGGATTCCCCTAGAACGCCGCCGGAGAATCGGGAGAGCGGCGGAAAACGATTGTTTTCGGCCGCCGTGGCACCGCAGGCTTTATTGCCCAATCTGCGGTTCGTGCGCCTCCGATCGTCAGCGATCTTGCTCTCGACCGTCCGATTGACGCCGCCGCCGTGGGCGTGCACGGCACTACACGCTTTGGAGACCCAGCTTGGCTATCGGCACCGTGAAGTGGTTCAACTCACAGAAAGGTTACGGCTTCATCCGCCCCCAGGACGGCGGCAAGGACGTTTTCGTCCACATCTCGGCGGTCGAACGCGCCGGCATGGGCACGCTCAATGAGGGGCAAAAGCTCAAATACGAGATTGCGCGCGATCGCGGCAAAGATGCCGCCGCCAATCTCGCGCTGGCTGAATAATCGACTTTCGACCGGCCACCCCTATAACGGCCGGATCTTGAAGGGCGTTCCGCTCCCCCGGACGCCCTTTTCTTTTCCGTCGCGTGCGGCCGGTTACAGAATGAACTTCGACAGGTCGGCGTTCTTGGCGAGCGCCCCGACGCGTGTGCGCACGTAGTCACGGTCGATTGTCAGCACGGTGCCGGGCGGCTGGTCCGATGCCGTGTAACTTGCTTCCTCGAGCAGCCGCTCGAGCACGGTGTGCAACCGGCGCGCGCCGATGTTCTCGACGCTGGTGTTGATCTCCTCGGCGAGCGCCGCAATTTCCTCGATCGCCTCCGGCTTGAAGTCGAGCGTGACGTTCTCGGTCGCGAGCAGCGCCTTGTACTGCTTGATCAGGCTTGCTTCCGGCTCGGTCAGAATGCGGCGGAAATCGTCGCGCGTCAGCGGCTTGAGCTCGACGCGGATGGGTAGCCGGCCTTGCAGTTCGGGCAGCAGGTCCGACGGCTTGGCCAGATGGAACGCACCCGAGGCGATGAAGAGGATGTGGTCGGTCTTCACGGCGCCGTGCTTGGTCGCCACTGTCGTGCCTTCGATCAGCGGCAGCAGGTCGCGCTGCACGCCTTCGCGGCTGACGTCACCGACGATACGCTCGCCGCTGCGTCCGGCAATTTTGTCAAGTTCGTCGATGAAGACAATGCCGTTCTGCTCGGCGGCCTCAATCGCTTCCTTCACCACCTTTTCCTGGTCGAGCAGCTTGTCGCTTTCCTCGCGCAGCAGAACCGGCTGGGCCTCGGCGACAGTCATGCGCCGCGGCTTTGTGCGGCCGCCGCCGAGCTTGCCGAAGATATCGCCGAGATTGATCATCCCGACCTGCGCGCCGGGCATGCCGGGAATGTCGATTGTCGGTGTCGGGCCGCCCGCATCCTGCACCTGGATCTCGACCTCTTTGTCGTCGAGCTCGCCGGCGCGGAGCATGCGGCGGAATTTGGTGCGCGTATCGGGACCGGCGCCCGGGCCGACCAGCACATCGAGGACGCGATCCTCGGCGGCAAGTTCGGCCTTGCTGGTCACTTCATTGCGCAGGCGGTCACGCGTCAGCGCCAGCGAGACTTCGAGCAGGTCGCGCACTATCTGCTCGACGTCGCGGCCGACATAGCCGACTTCGGTGAATTTGGTGGCTTCGACCTTGATGAACGGCGCCTGCGCCAGTTTGGCAAGCCGCCGGGCGATCTCGGTCTTGCCGATGCCGGTCGGGCCAATCATCAGGATATTCTTGGGCAGCACCTCGTCGCGCAGCTCGGCCGGCAGCTGCTGGCGGCGCCAGCGGTTGCGCAAGGCGATGGCGACGGCGCGTTTGGCGTCGTTCTGGCCGACGATATGGCGATCGAGTTCAGAAACGATTTCGCGCGGACTGAAAGCGGCGTTCATTGCGTGTCGAGCGATTCGAGTGTGATGTTGCGATTGGTGTAGATGCAGATGTCCGCGGCGATCGCCATCGATTTGCGGACGATGGCCTCGGCGTCGAAATCGGGTCGGTCGAACAGGGCGCGCGCCGCGGCGAGCGCATAGGGTCCGCCGGAGCCGATGCCGATGATGCCGCTTTCAGGTTCCAGCACGTCGCCGGTGCCGGACAGCACCAGCGAGACCTCTTTATCGACCACCGCCATCATAGCCTCAAGGCGGCGCAGTAGCCGGTCGGTGCGCCAATCCTTGGCAAGCTCCACGCAGGCGCGGGTGAGTTGCCCTGGGTATTGCTCAAGCTTGGCTTCGAGCCGCTCGAACAGCGCAAAGGCGTCGGCGGTCGAGCCGGCGAAACCGGCGAGCACCGTATTGCCGCCGAGCCGGCGCAGCTTCTTAGCGTTCGATTTGATGATGGTGCTGCCCATCGTGACCTGGCCGTCGCCGGCGATCACGACTTTGCCGCCCTTGCGCACGGATAGAATCGTGGTGCCGTGCCAGGACGCCGGGTTCTGATCTTGCATGAAGTCCTTTCGAGGCAGGAAACGGCCCTAAATGTAGGTCGCAGGCGACTTTATTCAAGCGGCGCAACGGGCCGCGCTGGTGCGGCGGCGGCACGCCTGCTACAAGACCGCGGCAAGGAGTTGATTTCGATGGCGAAAACCACCGCCAAAGCCAAAACCAAGCGCGGCCGCACGAAGCCAAAGGGACGCGTCGCCGAAGTCGAGCGCACGACGCGCGAGACCCGCATCCGCGCACGCGTCAATCTCGATGGTGCCGGCCGGGCGAACATCCATACCGGCATCGGCTTCCTCGATCACATGCTCGATCAGGTGTCGCGGCACAGTTTGATCGATATCGAACTCGAGGCCCAAGGCGACCTGCACATCGACCAGCATCACACCACCGAAGATTCGGGCTATGTCGTCGGCGAGGCAATCGCGCGCGCGCTCGGCGACCGCAGCGGCATCGGCCGCTGGGGCGAAGCGATGGTGCCGATGGACGAGACGCTGACACGCGTCGCGCTCGACGCCTCGAACCGGCCCTATCTGATCTGGAAGGTGAAGCTATCGAAGCCCAAACTCGGCGAGATGGACAGCGAACTGTTCAAGGAATGGTTCCAGGCCTTCGCCCAGTCGGCCGGCGTGACGCTGCACGTCGAGAATCTTTACGGCGAGAACAACCACCACATCATCGAATCCTGCTTCAAGGGTCTGGCCCGGGCGTTGCGCCAGGCGGTCGCGATCGATCCACGCCGCGCCGGTGCGGTGCCTTCGACCAAGGGCGTGCTCGGCGGAAGCCTCTGATGTCGACGGTGCTGATCGATTACGGCTCGGGCAATCTGCGCTCGGCCGCGAAGGCGTTTGAGCGCGCGGCGCGTGAGCACGGACTGGACGCGACGGTGACGGTCACCGGCGATGCGCGCGCGCTTGCCGCTGCCGATCGCGTGGTACTGCCG
>JBAVMB010000252.1:0-8217 GCA_049689615.1 Allostellaceae bacterium | reverse complement strand
CGGGAGTGTTGCGAGCATCTTTGTCAGCCGCATTGATGTCGCCACCGACAAGCGGCTGGACAAGCTCGGCGACAAAAAGCTGGCAGGTCGGTTGCGCGGAAAGGCCGGCATCGCCAACGCAAAGATCGCTTACTCTCGCTATAAGGCACTGTTCTCCGGTCCGCGCTGGCGGCACCTGGCCGAAGCCGGCGCAAAGACGCAGCGTTTGTTGTGGGCGTCCACCAGCACCAAAGATCCGGCTTACAAGGACACGATGTATGTCGAGGCGCTGATCGGCCGCGACACAGTGGACACCATTCCGCCAGCGACGATGGACGCGTTCCGCGACCACGGTAAGGCGACCCCCGATGTCATAGAGCAGGACTTGGAGGGCGCCCGCGCGATGCTCGCTGAGTTGGAGGAGTATGGCGTCTCGCTGAAGGAGGTCACGGACGAGCTGGTCAAGGATGGGGTGCAGCAGTTCGCGGACGCGTTCGACGAGCTGTTCGGCACCATCGCGCGCCGCCGCCGCATCTTGCTTGATGGCGATCGTGCCCGCCTAGAGATCGGGCCGGGCTCTCCGGAGATGAAGACCGCCTTCGAGACGGAAATGGAGGTCTGGCGCAAGGAAGGCCACATTCGTCAGCTTTGGGCCGGCGACAAGTCGCTATGGGCCGGAACAGACGAGGACAAGTGGGTCGGCTGGTTGCACGTTATCGAACAGGAACTGGCTGGTGTTGATCGGCTGCATGGTTTCGCAGCGGAGGTCAAACAGCGCGGGTTCACCGACGTCGTTTTGCTGGGGATGGGAGGTTCGAGCCTGGGTCCGGAAGTTCTGGGTGAGACCTTTGGGCAACAATCGGGCTGGCCGCATTTCCACATGCTGGACAGCACCGATCCCGCACAGGTCAAGACGGTCGAGCGATCGGTCGGTCTCGGCAAGACGCTGTTCATCGTCTCGTCTAAATCCGGCAGCACGCTGGAACCCAATATTTTCATGGACTATTTCTTCGACCGCGTCGGCACGGTGCGGGGCAAGGACATGGCCGGCGAACAGTTCGTCGCGGTGACCGATCCCGGCTCCTCGCTGGAGCGGCGCGCCCACCAACTGCGTTTTGCCCATATCTTTTACGGCCTACCCTCGATCGGCGGGCGTTATTCGGTGTTGTCGAAGTTCGGTCTGGTGCCGGCGGCGGCGATTGGACTCGACCTCAAGCGCCTCCTTGAAACGGCGCAACAGATGGAACGAGCCTGCGGTCCCGACGTGCCGCCGGTGGAGAATCCGGGCGTACAGCTCGGTGTCGCCATGGGCGTCGCGGCGACGCGCTTCGGTCGCGACAAGGTGACGATCATCGCCTCGCCAGGAATCGCCGATCTCGGTGCCTGGCTGGAGCAACTGCTGGCGGAGAGCACAGGAAAGCAGGGGCGCGGGCTGATCCCGCTGGCCGGAGAGCCGCTCACCACACCCGAGTTCTACGGCAGCGATCGTTTCTTCGCCTACCTGGAGCTGGACGGGAAAGCCGAACCGTCGCAGCGCCAGGCGGTGGCGGCGCTCGAGCAGGCTGGCCATCCGGTCGTCCGGATTCGTGTGAAGGATATCCTGCACATCGGCCAGGAGTTCTTCCGCTGGGAGATCGCCACTGCGGTCGCCCGTTCGATCATCGGCATTGACCCTTTCAACCAACCGGATGTCGAGGCGAGCAAGGACAAGACGCGCGCGCTGACCGATGCCTATGAGAAATCGCATCGCCTGCCCGAAGAGGCGCCGGTGTTTCGCGAGAATGGTGTCGCCCTTTATGCCGATCCGCGCAATGCGACGGAGCTCGGCCGGCACAACACTCTCACCGGATATCTCAAGAGCCACTTCGGCCGCGTGCATGCCGGCGCAAAGTCGAGCGATTACGTAGCACTGCTCGCCTATATCGAGCGCGATCCTGCGCACACGCGGGCCTTGACCGTGATGCGTACCCGTATCCGCGACAAGACCCGTGCCGCGACCTGCCTCGGCTTCGGGCCTCGGTTCCAGCATTCGACCGGGCAAGCCTACAAGGGCGGACCCAATTCCGGCGTCTTTCTGCAAATTACCTGTGACGATTCCGCCGATATCGACGTGCCAGGCCATTCGTACAGCTTCGGCGTGGTGAAGGCGGCGCAGGCACAGGGCGATCTCGAGGTGCTGGTGGAACGCGGACGGCGCGCATTGCGCGTCCACCTCAGGGACGTCGACGCGGGGCTGGCGGAGTTGGGGCGCGCGATAGACACGGCTCTCCAATAGCTGAACTGTTGTAAGGAGCGACGCAAATGCAGATCGGCATAATCGGACTTGGCCGCATGGGCGGCAACATCTCTCGCCGTCTGATGAAGGCGGGGCACAGCTGCGTGGTGTTCGATAGCAACACCAAGCCGCGCGAGGCGCTGGCAAAGGAGGGTGCCACGGCCGTCGGTTCGCTGGAGGCCGTTGTGAAGGCGCTCGGGGAAAAGCCGCGTGCGGTTTGGGTGATGCTGCCCGCTGGCCGGGTCACCGAAGAGACGATCAATCGTCTAGGCAGCCTGCTGGCGTCGGACGACATCGTCATCGATGGCGGCAATTCCTTCTATAAGGACGACATCCGCCGCGCCAAGAAATTAGCCGAGAAGCGCATCCGCTATGTCGATTGCGGCACCTCCGGCGGCGTCTGGGGCATCGAGCGCGGCTATTGCATGATGATCGGCGGCCCTAAGGACGCCGTAGATCACCTTGACCCGATCTTTGCGGCACTCGCCCCCGGCCTGGGCGATATCCCGCGCACACCGGACCGGAAGACGGGTGACCCCCGTGCCGAGCGCGGCTATATCCATGCCGGGCCGTCCGGCGCCGGGCATTTCGTCAAGATGGTGCATAACGGCATCGAATACGGATTGATGCAGGCCTACGCCGAGGGTTTCGACATCCTGCGCAACAAGGACTCGAAGGATCTACCCGAGGAAGAACGGTTCGCGTTGAACATGCCGGATATCGCAGAGGTCTGGCGGCGCGGCAGCGTCATTTCATCCTGGCTGCTTGATCTCGGCGCCGCCGCGCTGGCGAAGGACCCGCAATTGAAGGATTTCTCCGGCTATGTCCAGGATTCCGGCGAAGGCCGCTGGACCGTCGAAGCCGCGATCGAGGAAGCCGTCCCGGCAGACGTGCTTTCCACAGCGCTCTATGCTCGGTTCCGCTCGCGCAAAGAGCACACCTTCGGTGAAAAAATGCTCTCGGCCATGCGCTTTGGCTTCGGCGGACACGTCGAGGGTAGCGAGTCTATTGACCCCGAACCGAAGCGGAAAGAGTCGCAGGGACGTACGGCGACACGGAACGCGGCGGAGTAACGCCATGCCGGACAATCAGACCATCGGGACACCCCCGAGCCCGCAGGCAGTGGAGCCGCCACAGATTCCTCCGGCCGATCCCTGCGCCATGGTGGTCTTCGGAGCCGGTGGCGACATGGCCAAGCGCCTGCTGATCCCGGCTCTCTACAACCTCTCGCGTACCAAGGTTCTGCCGGAGAAATTTGCGCTGATCGGCGTGGATTTGGCCGAAGGGACCGCGGAAAGCTGGCGCGATCACCTTTACGCCATGCTGAAAACCTTCGTCGGGAACGCGGGCGCGGAGTTCGACATCGATCGGATCGACGAGGCGGCGTGGCAGCGGCTTGCGGAGAAAATGTCCTATCTCTCCGGCGATCTGACCAAGCCCGCACTCTACGAGAAGATTCGCGGCGCGTTGGGCGGCGCAGAGAAGACTCATGGCACGCAGGGCAACGCCATCTTCTACCTCGCAGTCGCGGACCGCTTTTTTGGCACCGCGGTCGAACAACTCGGCAAGGCGAAACTCACTGATCAGGGCGAGGACAAGAATGGGAAACCTCGGTTCTGGCGCCGCGTGGTGGTCGAGAAGCCGTTTGGCCACAGTCTGGACTCTGCGCGCGAACTGAACGCTCGCATCCTGCGCACGCTGAACGAGGACCAGATCTTTCGGATCGATCACTTTCTGGGAAAGAGCACGGTCCAAAGCATCATGGCCTTTCGCTTCGCCAACGGACTGTTCGAGCCGATCTGGAATCGCGATCGGATTGATCACGTGCAGATCACTGTGGCGGAGACGGTGGGCGTGGAGGAGCGCGGCAAGTTCTACGAGCAAACCGGTGCACTCCGTGACATGGTGCCCAACCACGTGTTCACGCTCCTTTCGATGGTCGCTATGGAGCCGCCCACGGGATTCGACGCCGCTTCGATCCGCACCAAGAAGGCCGAACTGTTCGCAGCGATGCCGGCCGTCAAACCCGCACGCGCGGCGCGTGGCCAGTATGGAGCCGGCACGGTCCTCGGCAAGAAGGTGAAGGCCTATCGGAAAGAGGCGAACGTTGCCGTGGATTCGAACGTCGAGACCTATGTCGCCATGCAGCTTGAGATCGACAACTGGCGTTGGGCCGGCGTGCCCTTCTACTTCCGTACAGGCAAACATATGTCACAGCGTCTGACGGAGATCGCGATCCGCTTCAAGCAGGCGCCCTACACGGCGTTCCGGGACACCGTCGTCGATACCCTGCGACCCAATTGGCTGGTCCTGAATATCGCGCCGGATGAGGGCATTTCCCTCCAGTTTGAGGTCAGACGTCGAGGTCCAGTGGTCGACCTGGCGGCCGTGAAGATGGACTTCCGCTACGATGATTGGTTTCCGAAGGAGCCGAACGTCGGATACGAGACGCTAATCTATGACGTCATGATCGGCGACCCGACACTGTTTATGCGTGCCGACATGGTGGAGCAGTCCTGGCGCATCGTGCAGCCGGTGCTCGACGCCTGGGCGGCGAAGAAGGCTGATTTTCCTGACTACGACTCCGGCAGCGACGGCCCCAAGGCGGCTGACGAACTGCTGGCGCGCGACGGAGGACGGGCCTGGCGTCCCGTGACCTCTGCCCCGGAGCAAAAGCAATGACAGCTCAGCATGATATTCGTCTGTTCCTGGCCGACGTGGATGGTGCGCTCGTGACCAAGGACAAGGTGCTGACCGATGCGGCGAAAGCGGCGGTGCGCGAGCTGGATCAGGCTGGCATCGCCTTCGCCATCACCAGCGGAAGGCCGCCCCGGGGCATGAGTATGCTAATCGCGCCGCTCGCATTACGGACCGCCATAGCGGCCTTCAACGGCGGCGTGTTGGTCAATCCCGATCTCTCCGTCATCGAAAGCCACACGCTCGATCCGACTACGGCCAAGCAGGCGGTGAAGCTGATTCTCGACAAAGGGATGGATGCGTGGGTCTACACGGAGACGGAGTGGCTGATCCGCGACAAAGACGCGCCGCATGTGGCGCGCGAGGCGTGGACGGTGAAGTTCGACCCCACGGTCGTGTCTTCGTTTACGGACGCGCATTTGGTGCGCGCGGTGAAGATCGTCGGCATCTCGGACGATCTCGACCTGGTCGCCGCCTGCGAGAAGGCGGCGCAGAAGGCGCTGGGGGAGATGGCGAGTGCCGAGCGCTCGCAGCCTTACTATCTCGACGTGACTTACCCCCAAGCCAACAAGGGGACGGTTGTCGAAACACTGTCCAAGCTTCTGAACATTGCGCCCGCGCAAATCGCCACCATGGGCGACATGCCCAATGACGTTCTCATGTTCCGCAAGAGCGGCTTTTCCATCGCAATGGGCAACGCCAGCGAGGAGGTGAAGGCGCAGGCGAGCGCAGTGACCGACAGCAACGAGAACGAGGGCTTCGCCAACGCAGTGCGGAAGTTCGCTCTGCGCTCGGCCTCTGCATAGGCCGCGGTTGGCATAATGTGCGCCTCTGAGAATGAAACTGCCGCAGAGGAGACGCCCGGACGCGCCGGGCGGTCGACAGGAGAGCGACGATGACGCCGCAGGTAAAGGAAATCTTGAGCTGGTACGGCAGTGACAATGTCGGAACCTTGACAAACTTGGCGCGGCTGCTGAACCACGGCCGGCTGGGGGGCACGGGCAAACTGGTGATTTTGCCGGTCGATCAGGGCTTCGAACATGGACCGGCACGCTCATTCGCGCCCAATCCGCCGGCTTATAATCCCCTCTATCACTTTGAGCTCGCGATCGAAGCGGGCTGCAATGCGTATGCCGCCCCGCTCGGCTTCCTGGAAGCAGGCGCGCGGGATTTCGCGGGAGAGATTCCGCTTATTCTTAAGACTAACGACAATGACGTGCTGCGGGAGGAGAAAGATCCGAACCAAGCGTTAACTGCCAGCGTGCAGGATGCGCTTCGTTTGGGCTGCTGTGCGGTGGGCTTCACGATCTATCCGGGATCGGCTCACCAGTTCGAAATGTACGGGCAGCTCCGCGCCTATGCTGAGGAGGCAAAGCGCAACGGGCTCGCGGTCGTCGTCTGGTCCTATCCACGCGGGTCAGGTCTGAGCAAGGACGGCGAATCGGCGATCGACGTCGTTGGCTATGCTGTTCAGATCGCGGCTCAGCTCGGCGCGCACATCATCAAGGTGAAGCTGCCGACGGCGCATATCGAGCAGGACGCCGCTCACAAGGTGTTCGACGAGCAGCACATTCCGATTGCGACCGCGGCGGAGCGCGTCCGTCACATCGTTGATTGTGCTTTCGCCGGCCGACGCATCGTTATCTTCTCTGGCGGCGCTGCGGTCTTCGACGACGACAAGTTGCTCGATGAAATTCGTGCAATCCGTGCTGGCGGCGGGTTCGGTTCGATCATCGGCCGCAACTCATTCCAGCGTCCTAAGGAAGCGGCGCTCCGGATGCTTGGCGCCGTGATGGACATATACGCCTCGCCGGCAGCTTTGGCCGGAACGCGTTGATCTCCGGGTGATTATGGTCAATGCCGCGTCACAAAGGTCGATTGTCGTCGCACCGTCGATCTTATCGGCGGATTTCGGCTTCGGGATGTTGAGATCGAGCAATCAGTATTTGATGCGGGTGGCAACGGCACCCGTGCGTCAGAGCGCATGCCAAGACCGAGCGAGAGAAATAAGCGCCGGCGCGCTCCGTTGTAACCGACCGAAGGAGATCGATTGTGGGTGCAACTTTCAATTGCGATGTCCATGGCACGTCCTTGGCTCTGCCCCATTTTTGGGAGCATACGGTCGGCAGTGATCATGCGCCGATGGCGCTCCGGGCGGATTGGCAAGAACAAATGCGGCGTGCGCATGCTGAGCTCGGCTTTCGACATGTGCGCTTTCACGGCCTGCTGTGCGATGATGTCGGCACGCTGATCTCCGAGGGCGATACGCTTTTTTATTCCTTCTTCAATGCCGATCAGATCTTCGATTTTCTGCTTTCGATCGGCATGAGGCCGTTCGTCGAGCTCAGTTTCATGCCGACGACATTGGCGTCGGGCGCCCAGACCGTATTCCACTATCGCGCCAACGTCTCTCCACCCAAGGATTACACGCGCTGGTCGATGTTGATCCGCAAGCTTGTCGCGCATTGGGTCGAGCGCTACGGCTTGGCCGAAATCCGCCAATGGTTCTTCGAAGTCTGGAACGAGCCCAATCTCGCCGCCTTCGGCAGCGGTAAGCAGGACGATTATTTCGAGCTTTATCGATATACCGTGGAGGCGATCAAGTCGGTTGATGGGGCGCTGAAGGTGGGGGGTCCGGCGACGGCAGAAAACGCATGGATTGACGACTTCATCGGCTTTTGCACGAAGAGCCAACTGCCAGCCGACTTTATCAGTACGCATCACTATCCGACCGACGCTTTCGGGCAGCCCGGCGATGACACGGAAGCGCAGCTTTCGAAAAGCCGGCGCAGCGTGCTGCGGGATGAAACGCGGGAAGTACGCAGACAGGCCGGCGACCGGCCGGTGTATTACACGGAATGGTGTACGTCTTCGAACCCACGCGACCCGATGCACGACGAGCCCTATGCCGCCGCTTTCGTGGTCAAGACCATCATGGAGGCAAACGGGTTCGTGCAAGGTTATAGCTATTGGACTTTCTCCGATATCTTCGAGGAAAACTACTTTCCGTCCGTGCCGTTTCACGGCGGCTTCGGCCTGCTCAACATTCATGGGATCGCCAAGCCCGCCTATCGCGCTTTCGAATTGTTGCATGCGCTCGGTACCGAACTATTGCCTGTCGACGGCACGCATCCGACCGTCGATGCGTGGGCCGTTCAGGGTACGCGCTCGGCGACCGTCCTTCTCACCAATTACACGTTGCCGCGCCATCCGATCGTCACGGAGACGATCAAGGTAAGACTTACCAACGCGCCGCTCCCGACACA
>JBAVMB010000251.1:0-1568 GCA_049689615.1 Allostellaceae bacterium | reverse complement strand
CGGCGACCTCGAGCTGTTCTCGACCCTGATCCGCAACCGCGACCGCGCGGCTCTGCGCCGCTATGCGCACAGCTGCTGCGAGATCGGCTTCACCAACGCCACGGGCCTCGGCTTCGACTTGCCGGTGATTTCGGTTGCCTTGGTCCAAGGCGATGCGCTCGGCGGCGGCTTCGAAGCGGTGCTGAGCTCGAACCTGATCGTCGCCGAGCGCGGCGCCAAGTTCGGTCTGCCGGAAATCCTGTTCAATCTGTTCCCCGGCATGGGCGCCTACAGCTTCCTCGCGCGCCGTATCGCACCGGGCATCGCCGAGCGTTTGATCATGAGCGGCGAGATCTACACCGCCGAGCAGCTGCATGCGCTCGGCGTCGTCGACGTGCTGGCCGCCGATGGCCAAGGCTTGCAGGCGTTCTACGATTTCATCGGCCGGCGCGAGCGCCGTTATGCGGCGCAACGCGCGATGTATCGCGCGCGGCGACTAGTCAATCCGGTGACCTTCGAAGAAATGACGCGTATTGCCGATCTTTGGGTCGAAGCCGCGTTCAAGCTCGAAGAGTCCGATCTCAAGCGGATGGAACGGCTGGTCACCGCGCAGGAGCGGCGCGGCGTGCGCGCTTAGCAGACCGGCCCGCGAGTAATTCCTTTAAGACGACAGCCTCGTTGCGGCGTTCGTCACGTGCGCCGAAGACCAGCGTAGTGCGCCCCTGCCGCGCCAGTGTGCGCAGCTGCGTCAGCGCCTCCGGCTGGCGCTTCAACTCGGCGCGATAGCGCCGGCGAAATTCGCTCCAACGCGCCGGTTCGTGACCGAACCACTGCCTCAGCGCTGTGCTCGGCGCGACGTCCTTAAGCCAGAGATCAATGCGCGCCTTGGTCTTGCGCACGCCGCGCGGCCACAGGCGATCGACGAGAACGCGCGTTCCGTCGCGCGGCGACGGCGGATCGTAAGCTCGTTTCAGCTGCACGCGCGATTGCCGCGCCATTAGGGCGCCCGCACGGTGACGGCAGCGACACGCGGCGTCATCAGCGGCGGACCGTAGAGCACGACGAACAGTCCGAATGCGCCGCTCCACGCTACGCCGGCGAGGCTCAGCGTCAGCAGATATTGCGCGCCAGTCAACGGCGCCAGCAGGCGCAGCAACGCCGCTACGGTGACAAGAACATAGATCGTCGTCGTTCCGCGTCCGGCGGTCAGCTTCCGTCCGGTGTGGCCGAGCGAGGCGCGCGTCATCACTGCGAGCGTCATCGTGCCGATGGCGCCGACGGTAAATGCATGCAGCGCCGCCGTCGGCGGCAGCAGCGGGACGATGCCGTTCACGGCCAGAAGCAAGAATCCGAGAGCGAGCCAGCCATAGCCGAGATGCAGCACCCACAGCAGCGGCTCGCGCCACGCGCCGGCGCCGCGCCAGCGCGCCAAGCGGACGCCCTGCGCCACAGCGGCAAGGAGTGCCAGCCCAGGCGTCACGGTTGCACCCGGCGCCGCAACCCAGGCGACGAGCGCAATCGCGGTAAAGCCAAGCGCGGCGCGATCGGCCCAACCGAACGGCGCAGGTCCGGCGCCGTTCGGTCGCTGC
>JBAVMB010000250.1:0-2010 GCA_049689615.1 Allostellaceae bacterium | reverse complement strand
ATCATCGCCTGCCGCGACGCCGGCGTGGCAACCTTGGTATTATTGGACGATTCGGCAGCCGCGCCGGCGAAAAAGGACGGCGTTTGGGTGATGCCGCGGCTGGCCGACGTGCTGGCGCTGGCCGAGGGGGAGAAGACGGCTTGAAGGTCCTGGTCAGCGGCGGCGCCGGCTTCATCGGCACTTCGGTTGTTCGCCATTTGCTCGGCGGCGGCGACAGCGTCGTCAATCTCGACAAGCTGACTTATGCCGGCTCGAATCCGCCGCTCGGCGCGTTGGCGACGGCCGCGAACTACGCGCTCGAAATCGCCGATGTCGCCGACCGCGCCGTCGTGGCGCGCATCTTCGCCAAGCACAAGCCCGACGCTGTCATGCATCTCGCAGCCGAGACGCAGGTGGACCGTTCGATCGACCGGCCCGACGAGTTCGTACACGGCAATCTTGTCGGCACCTTCGCCATGCTCGAAGCGGCGCGGGTCTATTGGCAGGATTTGGCCGGCGAGGTGCGGGCGCGCTTCCGCTTCCATCACATCTCAACGGACGAAGTTTTCGGCTCGCTCGGCGCCGGTGAGCGCGCCGCCGAGGACGCCCGTTATCAGCCGAACAGCCCTTACGCCGCGTCGAAAGCCGGCGCCGATCACCTGGCGCGCGCCTGGTTCCAGACCTATGGCCTGCCGGTGATCGCGACCAATTGCTCGAACAATTACGGACCCTGGCAATTTCCCGAAAAGCTCATTCCGCTGATCCTGCTCAACGCCATCGAGGGCAAGAAGCTGCCGGTCTACGGCAAGGGCGAGAACGTGCGCGACTGGCTCTATGTCGGCGATCACGCTGCGGCGCTGGCGCTGGTCGTGCGCCGCGGCCAGCCGGGCGAGACCTATAATATCGGCGGCGGCGAGGAGCGGCGGAATCTCGATCTCGTGCGGATGATCTGCGCCATTCTCGACGCCGAGCTGCCGAAGGCGCCGCATCGTCCGCACGCGCAGCTGATCGAGTTCGTCGCCGACCGGCCGGGCCACGATCTGCGCTACGCCATCGACGACCGCAAGATTCGCGGTGAACTCGGCTGGCGTCCGGTCGAAAGCCTTGAGACCGGTTTACGCAAGTCGGTGCGTTGGTATCTCGACAACGAAGCCTGGTGGAAGCCGATCCGCAGCGGCGTCTATCGCGGCGAACGGCTGGGCCGGCCGGCGGCGAAGGCCGACCGGGGATGAAAGGCATCGTCCTTGCCGGCGGTTCGGGAACGCGGCTTTTCCCGTTGACCCGCGCGCTGTCGAAGCAACTGCTGCCGGTCTACGACAAGCCGATGATTTTCTATCCGCTGTCGACGCTGATGCTGGCCGGCATCCGCGACATCCTGATTGTCACCACGCCGGCCGACGCGGCGCTGTTTCGCACGCTGCTGGGCGACGGCGCGACGTGGGGTATCCGGCTGACTTATGCCGAACAACCCAAGCCCGATGGCTTGGCGCACGCCTTCGTCGTCGGACGCGAGTTTCTCGCGGGCGACGGCTGCTGTCTGGCGCTCGGCGACAATCTGATCTACGGCGACGGCTTGTCCGATATGATGCGTCGCGCCATCGCGCGGCCGTCGGGCGCCACCATCTTCGCCTATCGCGTCGTCGATCCGGGCCGCTACGGCGTCGTCAGCTTCGACCACGACAGCAAGGCGATCGATCTCGCCGAGAAGCCGCGCGCGCCGCGCTCCGACTGGGCGGTGATCGGCCTCTATTTCTACGACGGCAGCGTGTGTGCGCGGGCGGAAAAGCTCAAGCCGTCGCTGCGCGGCGAGCTCGAGATTACCGATCTTAATCTGCAATATCTGCGCGATGGCGGCTTGGCGGTGGAGAAGCTCGGCCGCGGCTATGCCTGGTTCGACACCGGCACGCACGAATCGCTGCTCGAGGCGACCGAATTCGTCCATACGCTCGAAAAGCGCACCGGCCAGAAGATCGGCTGCCTCGAAGAGGTCGCATTCCGCAAGCGGATGATCGACACCGTGGCGCTGCGCAA
>JBAVMB010000249.1:0-4093 GCA_049689615.1 Allostellaceae bacterium | reverse complement strand
GTATTGAATGGAGAAATTCAGCCTACGAACGGCCTTTCGGCGCCGCTTTTTCGACCCGCACGACAACGTCGACGCGGCGGATGAAACCGCCTTCGGGCGGCGGCGGGACGTTGCTGACGGCGATGCTGTCGCCCGGAATGTCGCGCAGCATGCCGCTGTCTTCGTAGAAGAAATGATGGTGGTCGCTGACGTTGGTGTCGAAATAGGAACGACCGGGATTGATCACCACTTCGCGCAGCAAGCCGGCGCCGACGAACTGGTGCAGGGTGTTGTAAACCGTCGCCAGCGACACCGGCACCTGCGCCGCCACCGCCTCGCCATGCAGCTCCTCGGCCGCCACGTGACGGTCGCCTTTTTCGAACAGCAGCCGGGCCAGGGCGAGTCGCTGGCGGGTTGGCCGCAGCCGCGCGGCGCGGAGCAATTCGAGCGCGTTGGCAAAAGGGCGGGTCACGGCAGGTATATGGGGCGGGCCAGCCAAAAAGGTAGAGGGGCTCTAAATTACCGCAGAATAGGCCTGTGGCAAAGGGAAAAATCCAGGTTGGTCAGGCCGATCGCAAGGCCGCGCGGTCGACCCGGTCGGGCGGCAGGGTGACCGAAACGGTGGTGCCGCTGCCGACCGTACTGGCGATTTCGAGGCGGCCACCATGGAGTTCCACCAAGCGTTGCGACAATGGCAGGCCGAGGCCGACGCCGCCATGCGCGCGCGACAGGGTCACCTCGACCTGGCCGAACGGTGTCAGCACCAGAGGAATGTTCTGCGGCGCGATGCCGATACCGGTGTCGGTCACCGATACGGTCAGGCCGCCATTGGCGGCGGCCATGGCGGCGACGTCGATGCGACCGCCTGCCGGCGTGAATTTGATCGCGTTACTCAGCAGATTGAGCAGCACTTGGCGCAGCGCGCGGCGTTCGCAGCAGACCGACGGCAATCCGGAAGCCGCAACATGGAGCGCCAGGCCGGCTTCGTGCGCGCGGCCGCGCACCATCTGCACAACTCCGTCGATCAATTCGACCAGATCAACCCATTCGGCGTCGAGCTCGAACTTGCCGGATTCGATCTTCGACATGTCGAGAATATCGTTGATGATCTCGAGCAGGTGCTTGCCGGCGTCGTGGATGTCGTGCGCATAAACGTGGTAACGCCGATCGCCGAGCGGGCCCATCATTTCGCCCTGGATGATCTCGGAAAAACCGATAATCGCGTTAAGCGGCGTGCGTAGCTCGTGGCTCATGTTGGCGAGGAAGAGCGACTTGCTGCGGTTGGCGCTTTCCGCTGCTTCCTTGGCGCGGCGCACCTCTTCCTCGGCGTGCTTGCTTTCGGTGACGTCGACATACACGCCGACGATGCCACCTTCACTGGTTTTCGCCTCCCAGATGCGAACGTGCCGGTTACCGGCAAGGGTGATTTCGAACGGATCCGCGGGATTGCGGTGACGGGCAAGCCGCTCGGTGACCCAGTCGCGTACCGGCGCGTCGGCGCCGAACGAACCAAAATGCGGCGCCATGAGAACGATGCATTCGGTAAACGTGACGCCGGGCCGGAGCAGCTCGGCGGTCTCGGGCAGGATTTCGCGTAGCAGCTCGTTGCACATCACCAGCCGGTCGTTGCTGTCCCAGATGGCGAAGCCGGCGCCCATTTGCGTGATCGCGTCGCGCAGGCGCGACAAGCCGGCGTTGATGAGGCCGAACTCCTCGCGCATGATCTCGTGCGTGTGGGCGAGGACGCGGCGCTGGCGGTCGAATTCGAGATAGGCGGCGTCGACCAGGCCCAGCAACGTCTCCAGGTCGATCTCGCCATCGGATGAGTCACGGCGCGCCCGGATGAGTTGGCGTTCGAGCAGCCGGTGCATGTCAGGCCTCGGCGATCGTCGTGACCGTCATGGTCTGGTTGTGCAGATCGCAAAACGGCGAATTTTCGAGCGGCGCGATTTCGCCGTAGGAATAGAAACCCGTCAGTTGGCAGGCCGCGCCGAGCACACCTTTGACCGCCTCGACCTCGTCGCCGATCTGCTGGCCCAGCAGCAGCTTACGTCCGATGCAGCTAACCAGGATGGCGAGCCGCGCATCCGGAATCGCTGCGCGCGCAGCGGCGCGGCCGGCGCCGGCGATCAGATTGTCGAAGTGTCCGAGCATCAGCTGCGCGACATAGCCTTCGGGAACCGAGCCGGCGAAGATCATGCCACCGGTGGCGGTGTCGACGCCGATCACCGTGCGCACCAACGCGGCTTCCGGCTTGCCCGGTGGATGGATGCGCAACGGACAAAGCAGCGCACTCGCCGGCAGTTTGTCGGCCTCGGGACCGAGATATTTGCGGTAGAGCGCGAGTGCCGGCTGGTCGTCGAGTTCGTAGAGCACGGTGCTTTTAGCGCGGGTGATCAGGCGTTCCGGACCGACCGTATCCCAGCCGCCGAAGCTGCCGAAGCCCAGGCAAACCTCGTCGCCATAGAAACCCACCGCAGCCAGACGGCCCGACGCCGGATTTGCATTCAATCCGACGCGTGTCGAGACGAAGCGCGCGCCGTCGCCCGCCAGGCCGCCAGTCACGGTGATATCCGCGCCGAGGACGTTCTGGATTCCGACAACCAGATCGGTGCCATTGACATGCGTGCCATCTGACAGGACGAAGACGCCGCGCAACCCGGCGCGCGGCAGACCGGCGGCCAATCGCCGGCCGGCAGTTTCGGAGCCGCCGTCGCCTTCGATGGTCGCTTCGGCGAAAGCGAGACGCGTGTGCGCGAATTCGATGGCGGTGGCGACGATCGTGCCGTCGAGCACGTCAATGTCGGCAATTTCGCCACCCGTCGTGCAACCGAGAATTGCGGCGACGGGATAGAGCGCACGCAGCTCGCCGAAACGGTTGCCATCGTCGAGCGTGCCGGGCGCGGCGAAGAACAACACCAACGCCGGTGCGAGCGCGCCGTCGGAGGCGGCGATGCGCCAGCCTGCGCCTGATTGCCAAACGCGTTGTTCGATCCGCATGGTGCGCGTTCCGGGCTTGACCCGCCGGGATCGGTCCAGCCGTTCCGTTCAAATGACACGGTCGGGCTTAAGAAAACCGTAATGGCAAACGCATGCCGCGCGATTTCGCGGCAAATTTGAACGGCATTGCGCGCGGCATCTACGGCGCGGCGCGCGGGCCGGCTCAGTTGCCGGTTTGCAGGCGTTCGACCAACTCGCGCACGGTCGGAATGAAGCCGTTGGCGTAGAACGGATCGGTAGCAAAGCGATAGGCGTTATGTCCGGAGAACATGAGCTGGAACTCGACGTCTTCGCTGTGCGCGATGTTCTGCAGCGTTTTCTGGATGCAGAAGCTGCGCGGATCGGCCTTCTTGCCGGTGGTGCCTTCCTCGTTCTGCGCCCAGTTCGAGAACAGGCAGGCCGACAGACACCCCATGCAGTTGATCTGATCGTTGCGGATTTCAAGCGCCTTCGGCGGCGTCACAAACACGAGAGTCGAATCGGGTGTCCGCAGCGCCTCGGTGAAGCCTTGCGCAATCCATGTCAGCGCGCGTTCGCGATCGTGCGGCGTCACATAGACGATGCGCTTGCGCGCACCGATTTCGAGCGTCGCCAGATGATCGCCCACCGCTTCGATCGAATAGGGAATCTGACGGTCGGACCGCTCTTCGAGTTCAGCCAGGAAATTGTTGCGCACCGCCGACGAGTAGAATCCGGTCGGGCTGAAGCGCTGTAGTCGGATGTCGCCGTCCTTCAGCGTCACCAGCCTGTGCTTCCAGGCATCCGAGATCGGGCTTTCCTTGGTGAGCAGCGGCCGGGTGCCGAATTGGAACGCGATCGGACCGAGATCGGGATTGTCGATCCAGTCCTCCCATTCGCGCAGGGACCAGACGCCGCCGGCCATGACGATCGGAACCTCGCCGAGGCCGAATTCGCGCATCATCTGGCGCAGCTCGTAGACGCGCGGGAAGGGCGGCTCCGGCCGTTCGGGGTCCTCGCTGTTGGTGATGCCGTTGTGGCCGCCGGCGAGCCAGGGATCCTCGTAAACCACCGCACCCAGCCATTCGCGGACCTTGTGGTAGGCGCGTTTCCATAAGGCGCGGAACGCCCGCGCCGACGAGACGATCGGATAGTA
>JBAVMB010000248.1:0-7271 GCA_049689615.1 Allostellaceae bacterium | reverse complement strand
ACTTAGGTCCGTTCGCTTCGGTGCGGCAGCGTCACCACCTGAAGCCAGAAATCTTCGATCGTGTGCACGATCTTGGTGAACTTCTCCAGATCGACCGGCTTGGTGATGTAGCAATTGGCGTGCAACTCGTAGCTACGGACGATGTCGTTCTCGGCCTCGGAAGTCGTCAATACCACCACCGGAATGAACCGCAGCTTAGGATCGGCCTTGATTTCAGCGAGGACCTCGCGCCCGTCCTTACGCGGCATATTGAGATCGAGAAGGATGATGTCGGGCAGGGGCGTATCGCGGAATTCGCCCTCGTGCCGCAAGAACGCGAGCGCTTCGACACCATCGCGCGCGTGGTGAATCCGGTTCCGCAGTTTGCCTTCGCGTAGCGCTTCCTGCGTCAGGCGTGCATCGCCGGGATTATCTTCGACGAGCAGAACTTCAACGACGTGAGAGTTATTGTACGTCTCGGGCATTGGCGGCTCCATTCTGGATGTCGGCCGGAAGCGTGAAGTGAAAGCGGCTACCCTGGCCCGGCGTCGATTCGATCCAGATGCGGCCGCCGTTATACTCGATGACTTTCTTCGCAATCGCGAGACCGATGCCGGTCCCGGGATATTTATTCCGCTCGTGAAGGCGCTGGAAGATCAGGAACACGCGCTCGAGATACTGCGGCTCGATACCAATGCCGTTGTCCTCGACGACGAAGTGACACAGCGGCCCTTCGCCGGTCGCGGAAATCGAGATCGCAGGCGCCACGCCTTCGCGCTGAAACTTGATCGCGTTGCCGATGAGATTCTGCATGAGCTGCGCCAGTTGCATACGCACGCCGACGACGCGCGGCAACGGGCTGACAGTGATGGTTGCGCCGCTGTCGGTGATCGCGCCTTTGAGATTGGCGAGCGCCGTTGTGACAGCATCAGCAAACTCGAACGGCACCGGATCGCCGCCTTTGCGGCCAACGCGCGAGTAGGAGAGGAGGTCGTTGATCAGGCGCTGCATGCGGTTCGCGCCCTCGACGGCGAAACCGATGAACTCGTTGGCGTCCTTGTCGAGCTTGTCGTTGTAGCGGCGCTGGAGTAACTGGCAGTAACTCGCCACCATGCGCAACGGCTCTTGCAGATCGTGTGAGGCAACATAGGCGAACTGCTCGAGCTCTGCATTGGACCGCTGAAGCTCCTGATTGCGCTCCTCGATCTCGCGGCCCTTCTGGCGGATCTCTTCGTCCTTGGCATGCCGCTCGGTGACATCGCGGATAGTGCCGATCATGAAGAGCGGCTTGCCTTTGGCGTCAAACTCAACCGCGCATTCACGGGCGATATGACGGATGGTCCCATCGGGCCGGATGATGCGGTATTCGAACGGCTCGGGGTTCTTGCCCGCTGCGATTTCGCCCCGCGTACGCGCGACGACCGCATGGTCCTCGGGGACGACCATTTTTAAGAAATTCTCTGTCGTGGGCACGAACGTCGCCTTGTCGACGCCGAAAATCTCGTAGCTCATGTCCGACCATTCGGCGACATCCGAACGCAGATCACGGAAATCACTGCCCATGCGCGCCAGGCGTTGCGCCTGCGACAGGTATTCCTGGCTCCGCCGCACTTCGTCGGTCAGCGCCTTGAGCGCTTCGGCGGACCTTTCTTCTTCCGTGATATCGCGATAGGTGCCGATGCGCTTCCACGGCTGGCCGACGGCGTCCTTCACAAGCGAAGTCTCGCAGTAGAACCAGCGAATCGAGCCATCGCTTCGCACCGCCCGGAACTTGAACGGCTGCGAATCGCGCCCGCTTTCCGAGGCGATCATCGACGCTTCGTAATTGGCGCGATCATCGGGATGAACGATGGTGAGGAACTCCGTGCGCGTCGGCGCCGGCAAGTTGGGGTCACGGCCGAACATGCGGCTGCATTCTTCCGACCACTTGATGTCGCCGGTCTGAAGGTTGCGCTCGACGCTGCCGGTCCCCGATGTGCGTTGCGCCTGCGCCAGGTGCTCCTGGCTTTTGCGCAGGGTTTCGCCTAGCGCCTCGAGTTCGACCTCGCGCTTCTTAAGTTCGGTGATGTCGATCCGCACGCAAACAGTGCCGCCGTCGGAGGTGTGCCGCTCGATGGCCTGCGTCCAGCGTCCGTCCGGTAGCTGATCTGGCGGTATGACGCCGGGATTACGAAACTGTTGCAAGCGCTTCTGCACCGCTCGCTCGATTTCGGCTTTCGAGGCATGGGGATGGAGACGGCGATAACGCGCGCGCGTCAGATCCTCGATCTTAGTGCCGGGTACAAGGAGTTCGGCAACCTCTGGGAAGAATTTCGCCGCATGATCGTTGCGGAGGAGAATTTTCTCGTCGCGGTCATAGAGAATCAGAGACGCCGGCATGACCTCGATCGCGTCCTTGAGCAGGGCCTCTGCAGTCTCAGTTTCTTTTTCACGTTTCTTCAACTCGGTGATGTCGATGCGGACGCCGATGATTCCGCCTTCCGAGGTACGACGCTCGATAATCTGTGTCCAGCGGCCATCCTTGTAGGCACGGACAATGTTGGTGTTACCCGAATGGTGCTGCTTCATCCGCTCGGCGATCCACGTCTCGAAATTGTCGCCGATGCCCTCGACGTATGTGGCAGCATGCTCGCGCAGCAGGTCCTCGTACTTGGTGCCGGGGATCAGCAAGTGCGATGCGGTGGGGAAGTAGCGCTGTGTCGCGCTGTTGCAGAACACGATGCGATCGTCGCGATCGCACAGCATCAGGCTCGCCGGCACCGTCTCGATCGCTTCCATGAAACGGCGGTGCGCCTCAGCGGCGCGGCGTTCCATCTCGACCTGAGCGGTGACGTCGCTAGCGATGCCGCGATACCCGAGGAATTGACCTTCGACGTCGAACAGCGGCTTGCCACTCGCCTTGATCCAGCGCACGCCCTTGCGCGTGCTGATCGAGGTAATGGCGTCGCGATACGGCTTGTGCGCCTTGATCGTCGCGAAGTAATGCTGAACCTGCGCATCGTTCGGCGAGCGAGTGAAATCCTCGATCGTCTTGCCGATCAGGTTTTCGGCGGGCGTGCCGAGCAACTGCTCGACTGGACCAATGATCCGGGTGAAGCGCAGCCGGTCGTCGGATTCCCAGAGCCACGACAGGGAGCTCTGCAGCGAGTCATGCAGCATCTCCTCGGCGTCGACGAGCTTGGCTTCGGTCGAGGCGATACGCGCTTCGGCCGTGGCCAAGCGCGCCGAAAGTTCGTTCGACCCGGCAAGCGAATCGTCGTCCGGGGAGATATGCTTCTGCACCCTAGGCATAGCCGGCATCTCAGCGCACAGTTTGGAATCGGCCAATAATGGTTGAACAGCGTTAACGAGCAATGAATTTGCTCGATTCGCTAAGGCCTTAGGCGAGTTTGCTTGACCGCTGGAACACGCCCGATTACACCGAACATGACCGATTTTCTCGCCGACAGGGCCGCGTATTGGGCGCCCAGCCTTGTAGTTCCGTTAATCTTCGGGTGTGAGAGGTAGGGCGATGCTGTACGAGGCCTACCAGGCGCACCGCGATGCCTTTGCACCTATCCGGATATTAGCCCAAACCGTCCAAGGTGTGCTCACCCAGCCCTGGCCGCTGGTTGCGCACCACCCCATGATGCGTGCCGCCGCGGCCGCCTGCGAGATGGTGGTGCGTGCCGGTATGTGGCACGAGCGGCCGCCCTTCGGCATCAAGTCGGTAGCCGTCGGCAGCCGCGTGCTACCTGTTCATGAAGAAGTCACGGCCTGCCATCCGTTCTGCACATTGCGGCATTTTCGCAAGGAAGGCATCGCCGCAGTCCAGCCGCGTGTGCTGATGGTGGCACCGCTCTCGGGCCACTTCGCGACGCTGCTGCGCGGCACGATCGAGACGCTGTTGCCGGATTTCGATGTCTACGTCACCGACTGGATCAATGCGCGCAACGTGCCGATGCTGTATGGGCAGTTCGGTCTCGACGACCACATTGCGCTGATGTTGTCGTACATGCGCGATCTGGCTGGCGATCTCAACATCATCGCCGTGTGCCAGCCGGCGGTGCCGGTGCTCGCGGCGGTGGCGCTGCTAGCTGCCGCCGGCGATCCTGCCCAGCCGCGCAGCATGACGCTGATGGGCGGACCGATCGACACGCGCGTCAATCCGACCGCGGTCAACAAGCTTGCGACGACACGACCATTGTCGTGGTTCGAGAAGAACGTCATAGCCGCGGTGCCAGCGCGTTATCCCGGCGCATTCCGCCGCGTCTATCCTGGTTTTTTGCAGCTCGCCGGATTCATGACGATGAATCTCGATCGCCATGTCACCGCGCATGTAGATCTGTTCAACCATCTGGTGCGCGGCGATGGCGAGAGCGCGGCTGCAACGCGCAAATTCTACGACGAGTACATGTCGGTGATGGATTTGCCGGCCGATTATTATCTCGAGACCGTACAGCGCGTATTTCAGGATCACGCCCTGCCGCTCGGCACCTTCGCTTGGCGTGGGCAGCGCGTCGAGCCGGAAGCGATCGCGCGAACCGCGCTCTTGACCGTCGAGGGCGAGAACGACGACATTTGCGCGGTCGGCCAGACGGCGGCGGCACACGACATGCTGACCGGGCTCAAAGTACGCAGGAAAGCGCGCCACGTTCAGACTGAAGTCGGCCATTATGGCGTGTTCAACGGCCGACGTTGGCGTACCGAGATCTACCCGAAGGTGCGGGAGTTCATTCTCGCCCACGGGTGACCGCGAGAACGGCGGTCGGAACGGGAGGGGCGATGGCAAAGCGCGGCAAGGTCGTCATCACGTGTGCGGTCACGGGATCGATCCACACCCCGACCATGAGTCCGCATCTGCCGCTGACGCCGGATCAGGTCGCGGAACAAGCGATCGGAGCCGCCGAGGCCGGCGCCGCAATCCTCCATCTGCACGCGCGCGATCCGAAGGACGGGCGGCCGACGCCCGATCTGGCGGTGTTCATGCAATTCCTGCCGCGCATCAAGCAGGCCTGTGACGCGGTGGTGAACATCACCACCGGCGGCGGCCACAACATGACCGTGGACGAGCGGTTGGCGGCGCCACTCAAGGCCTCGCCCGAGATGTGCTCGCTCAACATGGGCTCGATGAATTTCGGGCTCTTTCCGATGCTCAACCGCTACAAGGAATTCAAGTACGAGTGGGAGCCGAAGTACCTGGAGATGACGCGCGACTTCATCTTCAAGAACACCTTCAAGGACATCGAACGCATCCTAAAGGACCTCGGCGAAGGCCACGGCACGCGCTTCGAATTCGAGTGCTACGATATTGGCCACCTTTACACCCTCGCGCACTTCCTCGACCGCAAGCTGGTCAAGCCGCCGCTGTTCGTGCAGACCATCTTCGGCATCCTCGGCGGCATCGGCGCCGATCCGGAGAATGTCGCCCATGCCAAACGGATCGCGGATAAACTTTTTGGCGACGATTACTACTGGTCGATCCTGGCGGCCGGGCGGCATCAATTGCCGTTGATCAGCATGGGCGCGATCATGGGCGGTAACGTGCGCGTCGGCCTGGAGGATTCGCTCTATATTGGGAAAGGGCAGCTCGCCAAGAGCAACGCCGACCAGGTCAGGCGCATTCGCTCCATTCTCGAAAACCTGTCGCTCGAAATCGCCACGCCCAAGGAGGCCCGCGAGATGCTCGCGCTCAAGGGCGGCGACCGGGTCAATTTCTAGATGATCGACAAGCGCGTCCGCGACCTGGCTGCGGCAGTGGCCGGGATCAAGGACGGCGCGACCGTGCTGTGCGGCGGCTTCGGTGCGGTCGGTGAGCCGATCGCCCTGACCGAGGCATTATTGCCGCTTGGCGTGAAGAATCTCGTCATCGTCGCCAACAACGCCGGCACCGGTGACACCGGCATCGCGCGGCTGATCAAGGAAGGCCGCGTGCGCAAGGTAATCTGCTCCTACCCACGCACAACCGATCCGCGCGAATTCGAGGCGGCGTACAAAGCCGGCAGGATCGAGCTCGAGCTGGTGCCGCAAGGAACGCTCAGCGAGCGGCTGCGTGCGGCGGGCGCCGGCATCGGCGGCTTCTACACGCCGACCGGAGCGGGGACGAGGCTCGCCGAGGGCAAGGAGACGCGCAACTTCGACGGCAAAACCTACGTGCTGGAAGCGCCGATCCGCGGCGATGCTGCCCTGATCCGCGCGCTCAAAGCCGATCGCTGGGGTAATCTCGTCTATCGCAAATCGGCGCGGAACTTCAATCCGGTGATGGCGATGGCGGCGGCGTTGACAGTGGCCGAGGTCTCCGAGACCGTCGAACTCGGCGCGCTCGATCCTGAGACCGTCGTCACGCCGGGCATCTTCGTCGATCGCGTGGTGCAGGTGGCGTGATGACGGAGAATTGGCACGACCTCTACGTAATGCTGGGCTCCGCCACGGCCGCGCTGCTTGGCCTGTTGTTCGTCGCCGCGTCGTTGCATCTCGACGACGCACAGGTCAACGCCGTGTTCGAGCGGCGCGCGCGCAACAACACGCTCCACATGCTGGTGCTGTTGGTCGAAGCCGCGATCATCCTCACGCCGCAGCCGCCAGCGGCGGCAGGTTGCGAGATCGTCGCGGTCAATCTGTTTGGGCTGTGTATACCGGTCAGCTTCACGTACCGAATGGTCGTTAAGAGCCGCGATGCGGCGCGCAGAGGTGGCTGGGGATTGCACCGCGCCGTGACGTACATGACGGGCTATGCGCTCAGCGCGGCCGGCGGCGCGGCATTCGTCGTGCAATACGCCGGCGGCCTTTATCTCATCACAGCCTGCTATATCCTGATTCTTGTTTCGGTCGTTCTCAACGCTTGGCGGATCATGCTCGGCCTCAACCAGCCGCGGAAGGCACGGAAATGACTGCGCAGCCGCTCTCGCGCCGCCAGATGGCGTGGCGCGCGGCGCAAGACATTCCCGAAGGCGCGTACGTCAATCTCGGTATTGGCTTGCCGACGCTGTGCGGCGATTACATTCCGAAAGACCGCGAGATCGTTTTCCACAGCGAGAACGGCGTCCTCGGCATGGGGCCGGCGCCGCAAAAAGGGCAGGAGGACCCCGACCTGATCAACGCCGGCAAGCAACTCGTCACGCTGCTGCCCGGCGGCAGTTATTTCCACCACAACGACGCCTTCGTGATGATCCGCGGCGGGCATATCGATCTGGCGCTGATGGGCGCGCTCGAAGTCGCGGCGAACGGCGATCTCGCCAACTGGATTACCAACGATCCACATGCGCCGCCTGGCGTCGGCGGCGCAATGGACCTGGCAGCTGTCGCCAAGGAAG
>JBAVMB010000247.1:0-1928 GCA_049689615.1 Allostellaceae bacterium | reverse complement strand
GGATTGGCGTCCGTCGCTCGACCGCGACGCCGTCGCCGCTTATCTGCGCTTCGCCTATGTGCCGGGCTCGCGCGGCATCTATCAAGGGGTACGCCAGCTTGCGCCCGGCACGGTTCTGGTGGCGCGCGCGGGAAAGCCCGTCGAGATCCGCACCTTCTGGTCGCTCGACGATGTCGCTGCCAAAGGTCAGGCCGATCGCTTCGCCGGCAGCGAGGACGAAGCGGTGCAGATCCTCGACGCGTTGCTGACCGACGCCATCAAGCGCCGCATGGTCGCCGACGTTCCTCTGGGTGCATTCCTTTCGGGCGGCATCGATTCATCGACCGTGCTGGCGTTGATGCAAAAGAGCAGCAACCGGGCAGTGCGCTCGTTTTCGATCGGCTTCCACGAAAAGGATTTCAACGAAGCGCCACATGCCGCGCAGGTTGCCCGGCATCTCGGCACCGACCACACCGAACTCTATGTCGAGCCCGGCCACGCGCTCGAGCTGATTCCGCGCCTGCCCGAGATGTACGACGAGCCGTTCGCCGATTCATCCCAGATTCCGACTTTCCTGGTGTCGGAGATGACCCGCCGGCATGTCACGGTTGCGCTGTCGGGCGATGGCGGCGACGAATTGTTCGCCGGCTATACACGCTATTTCCGGTCCGAAGCCGTGCGCCGCGTGCTCAATGCCGTGCCGCGCGGCGCGCGCGGCCTCGCCGCCGCGGCGGTGAAGAGCGTTGCACCCAGCACCTGGTCTGCCCTTGGCTCGTGGGCAATGCCGCAATTCGGCGATCGCGTGCACAAGCTCGCCGGCGCGCTCGCCGGTACACCGAGCGATTTCTATCGCCTGATGGTGACACATTGGGACAATCCTGACGCCATCGTGCGCGGCGGCGTCGAACCCAAGGGTCTACTGTGGGACGAAAGTCTTGCCGCGCGCGTGCCCGATCCGGTCGAACGCATGCAGTATCTCGACACCCTCACCTATCTGCCCGACGACATCCTCACCAAGGTCGACCGCGCGTCGATGGCGGTGTCGCTCGAAGCGCGTGTGCCGTTGCTCGACCATCGCGTCGTCGAGTTTTCCTGGCGCCTGAAGCCGGCGCTCAAGGCGAGCGGCGGAATGGGCAAGCGCGTGTTGCGCCGGGTGCTCGACCGCTACGTTCCAAAAGCGCTCATTGATAGACCGAAAATGGGTTTCGGCGTGCCGATCGATTCCTGGCTGCGCGGACCGCTCAAGGACTGGGCGGAAGATCTGCTCGGCGAACGCCGCCTCGCCGCCGAAGGCGTGTTCGATCCGGTGCCGATCCGCGCCAAGTGGCACGAACATTTGTCGGGCGCGCGCAACTGGCAATACCCGTTATGGACCGTGCTGATGTTCCAGGCGTGGAAGGCGCGCTGGCTGCCCTGACGATCAGTCGTTAGCCGCCGACGATTTCGAACTGCACGTCGACGTTGTTGCGGGTGGCATGCGAGTACGGGCAGATTTTCTCGTGCGCCTCGCGCGCCAGCGCCTCGAGATCGGCCTGCTTCAGGCTTTTGTCTTCGACGCGCAGCTTGGCCGCGACGCCGAAGCCGCCGCCTTCGCGTGGTCCGATCGACACCGAGCACGTGACGGTCACCTTACTGGCATCCTGCTTGCGCTGGCGTCCGACGAAATCGACTGCGCCGCCGAAGCAGGCGGCATAGCCGGCGGCGAATAAATGTTCGGGCGTTCCGGTGTTGGGCTTGCCCGGCCCGCCCATCGCTTTCGGAACTGACAGGTCGATCGAGACGATGCCGTCGGTTTACTGGGTGTGGCCATTGCGGCCGCCGGTTGCGGTCGCCGTCGCCGTGAACAACGGCTTGATCTTGTCCATGATGTCTCCTCGTGTTGCTGCTTGGCGGCCAGTTTAGCCGAGTGCCGGCGCCGCGTCGTCGATCAGCAGCTGCACGCCCTCGCG